>DDYJ01000176.1:1773-5575 GCA_002347905.1 Comamonadaceae bacterium UBA2237
ACCACCACGCCTGCACTTTTCACTGCGGCTTGGCGCTTCAAACCGCCCACGTTGTCAAACCGTGCCGTCACGTTGTAGGTGGTTTGAAAATTCATGCTAAGCAAGTTGGCAGATTTCAAAGCCAAAAACAAAATCGCCGCAGCACCTAAGAGCACAAACAAACCGACCCAGACATCATTTTTGGAACGTTGCATATCGACCTCGATTCATCAAATACTAAACATCATGGCCGTCAGGACAAAGTCCAAAGCCAATACCGCCAGAGAAGCAACTACCACCGTGCGGGTAGTTGCGCGCGACACGCCTTCTGGCGTGGGTTGTGCCTCATAGCCTTGCAGCAAAGCGACAAAGGTAACCGTGACACCAAACACAATACTTTTCACCACGCCGTTGCCCACATCTTTCCAGACATCGACGCCACCTTGCATCTGGCTCCAGAAAGCCCCTGCATCGACGCCAATCATCAACACGCCGACCATCCAGCCGCCGATGATGCCCACCGCGCTAAACACCGCAGCCAACAAAGGCATGGTGATCACGCCGCCCCAAAAGCGCGGCGCCAATATGCGTTGCACAGGATCGACAGCCATCAAATCCATGGCGCTCAATTGCTCGCCGGCTTTCATCAAGCCGATCTCAGCGGTCAAGGAAGTACCCGCGCGGCCTGCAAATAACAAAGCGCTCACCACTGGCCCGAGTTCACGCACCAAGCTCAAAGCCACCAACAATCCCAAAGCCTCGGACGAGCCATAACGTTGCAAGGTGTAGTAGCCCTGCAAGCTCAATACAAAACCCACAAATAAACCCGAGACGGCAATGATGGCCAGCGAATAATTGCCCAAGAAATGGATTTGGTCGCGCACCAAACCAAAGCGTCGCATGGTCAAGCCAAACAATCGGATCAAACGCACAAATAATGCCGCACCGTGTCCTAAGTTGGACAAAAAACTGCGCACAGCAAAACCGATGTTGGCGATGAACTTCATACCTTTACCACCACACCAAAATCATCCATAACTGTCGGTCCTGGATAGTGGAAACGCACAGGCCCTTCAGGTGCGGCGCTGACAAACTGGTGTACCAAGGGGTCTGTGCTTGAACGCACTTCGCTAGGCGTACCTTGCGCGGCAATCTTGCCGTTGGCCAACACGATGATTTGGTCGGCGATATGGAAGGTCTCATCCAAATCGTGCGACACGATGACGCTGGTCAAACCTAAGGTGTCGTTGAGTTGGCGAATCAAACGTGCTGCGGTACCTAAAGAAATCGGATCAAGACCTGCAAACGGCTCGTCATACATCACCAGTTGTGGGTCTAATGCCATGGCACGCGCCAAGGCAACACGTCTGGCCATACCACCTGAAACTTCGCTAGGCATCAAATCGCGTGCGCCACGCAAACCAACCGCTTGGAGTTTCATCAACACAATGTCGCGGATCATCGATTCGTTCAAATCGGTGTGTTCGCGCAATGGAAACGCTACGTTGTCGAACACACTCAAATCGGTGAACAAGGCGCCAAACTGGAACAACATGCCCATGCGTCTGCGCATGGTGTAGAGCTCGGTTTGGTTCATGGTGCCAACTTCTTGACCTTCAAAAGTCAAGCTACCCGACTGGGCACGGTACTGGCCACCGATCAATCGCAAAACTGTGGTTTTGCCACCACCGGATGCGCCCATCAAGGCTGTGACCTTGCCGCGCGGTACTGTCAAACTGATGCCATCCAAAATCACCCGCTCGCCATAGCCAAAGCGCACGTCACGTAGTTCTACGAGCGTGTCGCTTTTTTGGAGTTTGGAAGAAGTGGTTTGCATAGAAGAAAAAAGCTGGCGCAAACCAGCTTGTTTCATTTTAGTTGTAAGCCTGATGAGGCCTTAACGCGGCAAATCGCTCGCACCCATTAGGAACTCATCGACCGCGCGCGCTGCCTGACGGCCTTCGCGAATGGCCCACACCACCAACGATTGGCCACGGCGCACATCGCCAGCAGCAAATACTTTAGGCACGTTGGTGGCGTAGCCGCCGACTAACTCGGTACTCGCTTTGGCATTGCCCCGCGCATCTTTGTCAACCGCAAAGCCATCGAGCAAAGTCGCAACTGGGTTGACAAAGCCCATGGCAAGCAAAACGAGGTCGGCTTTGATGACTTCCTCTGTGCCGGCGACTTCGACCATCTTGCCGTCTTTCCATTCAACGCGCACAGTTTTGACGCCAGTGATATGGCCTTTTTCGCCGACAAACTCTTTGGTCGAGATAGCAAACTCGCGTTGTAGCAAACCTTTCTCAGCGCTCTCGTCATGGCTGGAGCTGGTGCGCAATTTGAGCGGCCAATAAGGCCACACCAAGGATTTGTTTTCATGCTCAGGCGGCATGGGCATAACTTCAAACTGGGTCACGCGTGCAGCCCCATGGCGGGTGCTGGTGCCTACACAGTCAGAACCTGTATCACCCCCACCAATTACCACCACATGCTTACCGTCGGCACGCAATTGGTCTATGAGTTTGTCGCCTGCATTGACCTTGTTTTGCTGTGGCAAAAATTCCATCGCGAAATGGATGCCTGCTAGATCACGTCCCGGTGCAGGCAAGTCGCGTGATTGCTCAGAGCCGCCAGTCAACAACACCGCATCAAATTCTTTTTTGAGTTGCTCAGGCGTGATGCTCTCTTTGGCCCAGTTGGTCACCTTCGTGCCCTTGGGCATCTCACCTACCAGCACACCAGTGCGAATCGTCACACCTTCGGCTTGCAATTGCTCAGCACGGCGGTCGATGTGCGACTTTTCCATCTTGAAATCAGGAATACCGTAGCGCAACAAACCGCCGATGCGGTCGTTTTTCTCAAACAAGGTAACGTCGTGACCGACGCGCGCGAGCTGTTGCGCAGCGGCCATACCTGCAGGGCCAGAGCCCACGATGGCAACTTTTTTACCTGTCCTGTGCTTGGGCAACTGTGGAGTAACCCAACCCTCAGACCACGCACGGTCAATGATGGCGTGCTCGATCGACTTGATACCCACCGCGTCGTCGTTGTAATTCAAAGTGCACGCTGCTTCGCAAGGAGCGGGACAAATGCGTCCGGTGAACTCAGGAAAGTTATTCGTGCTGTGCAACACATCGATCGCCGATTTCCAATCGCCTTGGTACACCAAGTCATTGAAGTCAGGAATGATGTTGTTGACTGGACAGCCACTATTACAAAACGGCGTGCCGCAATCCATGCAACGCGCGCTTTGCTCTTTGGCTTGTTTGTCATCCAAGCCAATAACAAACTCTTTGTAGTTTTTCAAACGCTCGGTGACAGGCTTGTAGCCCTCTTCGATACGCTCAAACTCCATGAATCCGGTAATTTTTCCCATGATGGATTTCCTTTACTTGGCAGCAGCCACAGCTTTTTTAGCTTTGGCTGGTGCATCGGTTTTAGCTGTTTTGGCGGCGTGGATTTCACCCAATGCGCGCTTGTATTCGTTCGGGAAGACCTTGACGAATTTGGCACGCGAAGTGCTCCAGTTGTCGAGCAAGTCACGGGCGCGTTTAGAGCCTGTCCAACGGTGGTGGTCTTCCAGCAATTTCTTCAACTGGGTTTCGTCCGATTGGCCGCGATGCCAAACAGCCTTAGGTACGGCCGTCTCTTGCTCCGCAGCCGTCAAGACTTTTTCCATGGACACCATGGCGGTGTTGCAACGCGAGGCGAACTGACCGTCTTCGTCATAGACATACGCGATACCGCCGCTCATACCAGCAGCGAAGTTGCGTCCGGTTTTACCCAACACAGCCACTGTTCCACCGGTCATGTATTCGCA
>DDYJ01000176.1:5674-9545 GCA_002347905.1 Comamonadaceae bacterium UBA2237
AACCTTTGCCGGTGTAGTCGTTCGCATCGCCAATCAAATACAAGGTGATGCCATTGCACAAGAACGCACCAAACGATTGGCCGCCTGTACCTTCGAGTTGAATACGAATGGTGTCGTCCGGCAAGCCTTGTGGGTGCACCTTGGTCACTGCGCCCGAAAGCATGGCGCCGACAGAGCGGTTGACGTTGCGTGCCACTTCCATGAATTGGACTTTTTCGCCGCGCTCGATCGCGGGCTTGGTTTTTTCAATCAGCTTTTGGTCGAGTGCTTTTTCCAAGCCGTGGTTTTGCTCTTCGGCATGGAAACGCGGTACGTCCGCACCGACTTGCGGCACCGCCAACAAGCGGCTGAAATCTAAGCCGCTGGCTTTCCAGTGTTCAATACCTTGGCGCATGTCGAGCAAATCGGCGCGGCCAATCATGTCGTCAAACTTCTTGATGCCCAACTGCGCCATGATTTGACGCACTTCTTCGGCAATAAAGAAGAAGTAGTTCACCACATGCTCAGGCTTGCCTGAGAATTTTTTGCGCAACTCGGGGTCTTGTGTTGCCACACCCACGGGGCAGGTGTTCAAGTGGCATTTGCGCATCATGATGCAGCCTTCGACCACTAGAGGTGCAGTAGCAAAACCAAATTCGTCAGCGCCCAACAAAGCGCCTACTGCCACATCTCGGCCAGTTTTCATTTGGCCGTCCGCTTGCACACGGATACGCCCGCGCAAACCGTTGAGCACCAAGGTCTGTTGGGTTTCAGCCAAACCGATTTCCCAAGGGCTACCTGCGTGTTTGATCGACGACCAAGGCGAAGCACCTGTACCGCCGTCATGGCCTGCGATCACCACGTGGTCGCTCTTACATTTCGCAACACCCGCCGCGATCGTGCCCACACCGATTTCAGACACCAGCTTGACGCTGATGCTGGCGTGTGGCGCCACGTTCTTCAAGTCATGGATGAGCTGCGCCAAGTCTTCGATCGAATAAATATCGTGGTGGGGCGGGGGAGAAATCAATCCCACACCAGGCACGCTGTAGCGCAACTTGCCAATGTAATCCGACACCTTGCCACCAGGCAACTGGCCGCCCTCACCGGGCTTGGCGCCTTGCGCCATCTTGATTTGGATTTGGTCGGAAGACGACAAATACTCGGCTGTCACACCGAAGCGGCCAGACGCCACTTGTTTGATGCGTGAACGCAAACTGTCGCCGTCTTGCAATGGCACATCGACTTCCACTTGGTCTTCGCCAATCACGCTCTTCAAAGACTCGCCTTTTTTAATCGGGATGCCTTTGAGTTCGTTGCGATAACGAGCGGGATCTTCTCCGCCTTCACCGGTGTTGCTTTTGCCGCCAATGCGGTTCATAGCGACAGCCAGTGTGGCATGGGCTTCGGTGCTGATCGAACCGAGCGACATCGCACCTGTGGCGAAACGTTTGACGATCTCAGCAGCGGGTTCGACCTCGTCAACCGAAATCGCTTTGCTGGGGTCGATCTTGAACTCGAACAAACCACGCAGAGTCAAATGGCGCTTGCTTTGGTCATTGATGAGTTGCGCATATTCTTTGTAGGTGCTGAAGTTGTTGGTACGCGTGCTGTGCTGCAACTTAGCAATAGCATCCGGAGTCCACATATGTTCTTCGCCACGCACACGCCATGCATATTCGCCGCCGGTATCTAGACGGTTGGCCAACACGGGGTCTTCGCCAAAAGCTGCTTTGTGCATGCGGATAGCTTCTTCAGCCATTTCAAAAATGCCGATGCCTTCGACGCGGCTTGGTGTACCGGTGAAATACTTTTTCACAGTCTCGGTGTTGATACCAATGGCTTCGAACAATTGGGCGCCGCAATACGACATATAGGTCGACACGCCCATCTTGGACATGATCTTCGAGAGGCCTTTGCCAATCGCCTTGATGTAGTTGTAAATGGCTTTGTCTGTTGACAAATCAGCAGGCAAATCTTTGTGCAAAGCGGCCAGTGTTTCCAATGCCAAATAGGGATGCACGGCTTCTGCGCCATATCCAGCCAACACAGCGAAGTGATGTACTTCACGAGCACTACCAGTTTCAACCACCAAACCTGCGTTGGTACGCAGACCTTCGCGTACCAAATGCTGGTGGATTGCGGACAAAGCCAGCGCTGCTGGAATTGCTACTTGGGTAGCGCTGATGGCACGGTCGCTGATGATCAAAATATTTTTGCCACTTCGGATACTGTCAACAGCCTCAGCGCAAAGTGAAGCCAACTGCGCCTCTACACCTTCATGGCCCCAAGTTAGGGGGTAGGTGATATCCAAGGTGGCACTCTTGAACTTGCCTTGGGTGTAAGTTTCGATGTCGCGCAACTTCGCCATATCGGCAAAGTCCAAGATGGGTTGGCTGACTTCCAAGCGCATCGGCGGGTTAACTTGGTTGATGTCAAGCAAATTCGGCTTGGGGCCGACAAACGAGACCAGCGACATCACAATCGCTTCGCGTATGGGGTCGATCGGCGGATTCGTCACTTGCGCGAACAACTGCTTGAAGTAGTTGTAAAGTGATTTGTTTTTGCTAGACAACACGGCCAGTGGGCTGTCGTTGCCCATAGAGCCAATGCCTTCTTCGCCATTGATAGCCATAGGTGCCATCAAGAATTTGATGTCTTCTTGGCTGTAGCCAAAGGCTTGTTGGCGGTCTAATAGTGTGGCTTGGGCGCTGGTACCGGCGCCTGAATTCGCGCTTTCGCTTCCAACTGTTTTGGCGCTAGTCACTGCTTTGGCGTCGCTTGGGCTAGCTGCATGTACCTGGACGTCATCTAGCTTGATGCGTACGTTCTCGATCCATTGCTTGTAAGGACGGTTGTTGGTCAAACCCGCTTTGAGCTCCTCGTCATCGATCATGCGACCTTGCTCGAGGTCGATCAAGAACATCTTGCCGGGTTGTAGGCGCCACTTGCGCACGATCTTGCTCTCGGGCACTGGCAATACGCCTGACTCTGAGCCCATGATCACCATGTCGTCGTCGGTGATGCAATAGCGTGAAGGACGCAAACCATTGCGGTCTAGGGTCGCGCCGATTTGTCGGCCGTCGGTAAAGACAATAGAAGCTGGGCCGTCCCATGGCTCCATCATCGCAGCGTGGTATTCGTAAAACGCTTTTCGGCGCTCGTCCATGGTGGCGTGGTTTTCCCATGGCTCAGGAATCATCATCATCACCGCTTGGCTAAGCGGGTAGCCCGCCATGGTGAGCAACTCTAAGCAGTTGTCAAAGGTTGCCGTATCGGATTGGTCGGCAAAGCTGATGGGGTAGAGCTTGCGTAAATCGTCGCCCAGCACGGGTGATGCCATCACGCCTTCGCGCGCTTTCATCCAATTGAAGTTGCCTTTGACGGTATTAATCTCGCCGTTATGCGCGACGTAGCGATAAGGGTGGGCCAACGGCCACTCGGGAAAGGTGTTGGTCGAAAAGCGTTGGTGAACAAGTCCTAAAGCGGATACGCAACGTGTGTCGGCCAAGTCTTTGAAGTAGGTTCCCACTTGGTCTGCCAACAGCAGACCTTTGTAAATAATCGTGCGGCTCGACATGCTGGGCACGTAATACTCTTTGCCGTGCTTCAAGTTGAGATGCTGAATCGCCGCACTAGCGGTTTTCCTGATCACGAACAACTTGCGCTCGAGGGCATCTTGCACGATTACATTGCTGCCGCGGCCAATAAAGAGTTGGCGAATCACCGGCTCTTTGGCGCGCACGGTGGGGGACATCGGCATGTCTAAATTAACAGGCACATCGCGCCAGCCTAAAAGTACTTGGCCCTCAGCCAAAACAGCACGCTCTAGCTCTTGCTCGCAAGCCAACCGAGAGGCATGCTCTTTGGGCAAAAACACCATGCCCACGCC
>DDYJ01000051.1:0-3820 GCA_002347905.1 Comamonadaceae bacterium UBA2237
CTCTTTGGCCGTGCCGTCTTCGTGTAAAACATGGCGGCGCACTTTGCCGATATTTGCGCCATACACATGGATGCTAATGGTAGTGTCGTTATCCAAAGCATTCCAAACGCGGTGGACATCGCCGATATAGGGGGAGACAGCTTCCACTTCGCCGACTTCGAGACGTTTTTGGGCGTTGCTGGCGAGCCAGTGCCCGTGCGCGTCCTTCACGAATGGCTGACACAGTTCTGCACCACGCAAGACGCCAACCAAGCCCCAGACCGTATGGTCATGGATAGGGGTCGATTGGCCAGGCCCCCAAACAAAACTCACGACCGAGAAGCGGTCGTCGGGGTCAGCGTAAAGCAAATACTGTTGGTAGCGCTCTGGGTTGGGCTTGGCAAAAGTGTCGGGCAACCAGTCGTCTTGTTGAATCAACTGTTGTAGCAAGACGGTAGAGCGCTGCAAGATATCGGCTTCGATTTGTGTGCGTTGGAGCACGTCGTCCAACTGCGCAACAAAGTGTTGTAGTCGGGGTGTTTGCGTCAAATCAGGGAGTTGCAAGGTCATTCGTGTTACGAAGTTTTTACGCTGGTTGGAATTTCTGGTTAGCGGACGGTCAGGTTTTCGGGTTGGCTGGGCATGTGGGTATAGGCTTTTATGCCAAGTTCTTGACCAACACCAAGCTCTTTCGGTCCCAGTTGTATTTGCGCTTGCGGGCTTCTGGTAACCAATCTGCATCGACTTGCACAAAGCCACGTTTCAAGAACCAATGCGTGGTGCGCGTGGTCAGCACAAAAATACTTGTCAAACCTTTGTTGCGCGCGCGTTGTTCGATACGTTTGAGTACTTTCTCTCCATCGCCTTGGCCTTGTGATTGCGGCGAGACAGTCAAGGCAGCCATTTCCCCGGTGTGTTGTTCCAAGTAAGGGTAGAGCGCTGCACAAGCGAAGATTACGCCGTCATGCTCGATCACGGTGTATTGGCCGATGTCACGTTCAATCTCGTTGCGGTCGCGCTTGACCAAAGTGCCGTCGTTCTCGAAAGGTTCAATCAGTTGCAAGATGCCACCTACATCTTCATGGGTGGCTTCGCGCAGGCTTTCTAACTTTTCGTCGACCACCATGGTGCCAATGCCGTCGTGGGTATAGACCTCGAGCAAAAGGGCACCGTCCACTGCAAAAGGCAAGATGTGGCTGCGCTCCACGCCTGCTTTACATGCGGTGACACAGTGTTGCAGGTAAAAGGCGAGATCCGAAGGGTTGGTGGTAGCGGGAAGGGTGGAGAGCAATTTTTCAGCAGCATCGAGGGGTAATTCGGTATCGATGGGGTTGTCCTCGCTAGCAGGATCGGTGGGACGTACGCGCAGTCCGGGTGTTTCGGTGACGAAAATTAGCTTGTCGGCTTGGAGGGCAGTAGCGACAGAGGTGGCAACCTCTTCCATCGTCAAATTAAACGCCTCGCCAGTCGGAGAAAAACCAAACGGCGACAGCAGCACCATCGAACCCGTGGCTAATGTTTGGGTGATGCCGACGACATCGACCTTGCGCACCAAACCAGAGCTTTGGAAATCGATGCCATCCAAAATGCCCACAGGCCGTGCGGTGATGAAGTTGCCTGAAATCACCCGCACCGTTGCTCCCGCCATCGGCGTGTTTGGCAAGCCTTGGCTGAACGCTGCTTCAATTTCGTAACGCAACTGGCCAGCAGCTTCTTGTGCGCAGTCCAAGGCGACGCTGTCGGTGATACGCATGCCGTGCGAGTATTTGGGAACGTGGCCTTTGGCAGCCAATTGCTCATTGACCTGCGGGCGGAATCCATGCACCAACACTACGCGCACACCCATGCTTTGGATTAGCGCCAAGTCTTGGGCTAGGTTGGGTAATTTGCCGGCAGCAATCGCTTCGCCCGCGATGCCCACGACAAAGGTTTTGCCGCGATGCATGTGGATATACGGTGCCACCGAGCGAAACCAAGGCACAAAAGTGAAGTTAAAGACTGCGGACATGGAGGGTGTGTGTCTGTGTGGGCGGGATAATTGCGGATTGTCACCCAAAGTTCGCCTGCTTTTGTCCAACACCGACCCCTTGTCTTCATCTTTGAAGATTACCTTTCCGCCAGACTTGCCTGTGAGCGAGCGCCGTGACGAGATCATGGCGGCTATGCAGTCGCACCAAGTCATCATCGTATGCGGCGAAACGGGGTCTGGCAAAACCACGCAGCTACCCAAAATGGCTTTGCTTTTGGGGCGAGGCCAAAACCGCCAGATGATTGGCCATACCCAGCCAAGGCGCATCGCAGCGAGTTCTGTCGCCAAGCGGATTGCCGAAGAACTCAAAACGCCTTTGGGTGAGGTGGTGGGTTTTAAGGTGCGGTTTCAAGACAGACTGAGTAAGACAGCCAGCGTCAAACTGATGACCGACGGCATCTTGCTGGCTGAGACGCAAAACGATCCGTTGCTCAAAGCCTACGACACCCTGATCATCGACGAGGCGCACGAGCGCAGTTTGAACATTGATTTCTTGCTGGGATATTTGCGTGAAATCTTGCCGCGCAGACCAGATCTGAAAGTCATCGTCACCTCCGCCACGATTGACGCCGACCGATTCGCCCAGCACTTTGCCAGCGCCAAAGGACCGGCGCCTGTGTTGATGGTGTCGGGCCGTATGTTCCCTGTGGAGATGCGCTACCGCCCCTACGAGGAAAGCCGTGAATACGACGTGAACCAAGCAATTGCCGATGCCGTAGACGAGTTATGGCAACAACCGTCGCAACAAGGCGGCATTTTGGTGTTTCTCCCCGGCGAGCGCGAGATTCGCGAAGCGGCAGAGCATTTACGCGGGCATTTGAGCCACTCGCCTGTTTTGCGCGGCGCGGAGGTGTTACCCCTGTTTGCGCGACTCTCCAGTGCCGAGCAAGACCGCGTGTTTGACAACACGTCTGGCCGTCGCATCGTCTTAGCGACCAATGTGGCCGAGACTTCGCTCACCGTTCCTGGTATTCGCTATGTGATCGATGTGGGAAGTGCGCGGGTTAAACGCTACAGCTGGCGCAGCAAGGTCGAACAGTTGATGGTCGAGCCCATCAGCCAAGCGGCAGCGAACCAGCGAGCAGGCCGGTGCGGACGTGTGGCCGATGGCATTTGCATTCGCTTGTATGACGAGCAAGACTTTCAGGGGCGTGCACGATTTACCGATCCGGAGATTTTGCGTAGTTCGCTGGCAGGTGTGATCTTGCGTATGAAGTCGCTGCATTTGGGGGATGTAGAACGTTTTCCCTTTTTAGAAGCACCCCGTCCGAAAGCAATTTCAGATGGTTACCAGTTGCTCAACGAGTTGGGTGCAGTGGATGATGCCAACGAGCTCACCCCCATAGGTGTCGAACTCTCCAAACTGCCACTTGACCCGCGTATAGGTCGCATGATTTTGGAAGCACGGCAGCGTAATGCTTTGGAAGAGGTCTTGGTGATCGCATCTGCCTTGAGCGGACAAGACGTGCGTGACCGTCCTATGGAAGCGCAAGCTGCTGCCGATCAAGCGCACGCTAAGTTTGACGATGACCGCAGCGAATTTAGCGGCTATCTATCGTTATGGAAGTGGCTGGAGCAAGGACGCACAGGCGGCGAGCAAGAACACAAACTCTCCAACCGTAAATACGAAGCTCTGCTACGACAAAACTTTGTCAACGTGCGGCGCGTGCGGGAGTGGCGTGACACGCATTCGCAATTGCTGACCGTGGTGCGCGAACACAAATGGCGCCTCAACACCCAGCCCGCGAGTTACGAAGAGCTGCATATGGCGATGTTGGCGGGGTTGTTGGGCAATATTGGTTTTAAAGCAGA
>DDYJ01000051.1:3913-5754 GCA_002347905.1 Comamonadaceae bacterium UBA2237
CCGCACCCTGGTGCGCACTTGCGCAAAAAACCAGGGCGTTGGATTGTGGCTAGTGAGTTGGTGGAGACCACGCGTTTGTTTGGTCGCGGTATTGCCAACATTGAACCCCAGTGGCTGGAGCATGTGGGTGGCCATTTGCTCAAAAAACAATTGCTCGATCCGCATTGGGAGAAAAAAGCTGGAGAGGTTAAAGCGCTAGAGCGCGCCACTTTGTATGGCTTGGTGGTTTACAACGGACGTCGTGTGAGCTACAGCAAGGTGGATGCTGCTGGCGCCCGCGACATCTTTATTCGTCAGGCTTTGGTGGAAGGCGAGTTGGACACCAAATTACGCTTTTTGGCCGCCAACCAGCGTTTGATTGAAGAGGTGCAAGAACTCGAACATAAATCGCGGCGCCAAGACGTGTTGGTCGATGACGCTTTGATCTACGCCTTCTACGATCAACAGATACCGGCCGACGTGTGTAGCTTGGTGACGCTTGAGCGCTGGTATCGCGAAGAAGTGAAGCGCCAACCCAACTTGCTATTGCTCAATAAGGAAGAGTTGATGCGCCACCAAGCATCTGGCATCACTACCCAAGCCTTTCCTGCCACCGTGCGTATGGGCGGGGTGGATTGCCTCGTTGAGTACTTACACGAACCCGGTGACGCCAAAGACGGTATGACCGTGACTGTCCCTTTGTATGTGCTCAATCAAGTTAGCGAAGAGCGTGCAGACTGGTTGGTGATGGGCATGCTGGAGCAAAAAGTGCTGGCGCTCTTAAAAACCTTGCACCAAAAACCGCGTGCGCGTTTGGTGCCTTTGCCTGATGCGGCTGAGCGATTCACCCAAGTTTTAAGTAAAGAGGAAAAGTTTGGTAACGGCTTTTTGGTAGACGCTGTATTGGCGCTGGTCCGGGCTGAAACGAACTTGGATTTGAAGCGCGCAGATCTAAAGCCTGACATGCTGGCGCAACATCTGTTCATGAATTTTCGCGTGGTCGACGAGCATGGCAGGCAACTTGCACAAGGCAGACAACTGAGCGCGTTGAAGTCGCAATGGGGCACCCAGGCACGGGGTGCGTTTCAGGCGTTGGCTGGTTTGAAAGAAGCCATGCCTAAGACCCAGACGTCTAAAACAGCCACTTCGGGCGACACAGAAAAAACTTTCACTACTTGGTCGTTCGGTGAGTTACCCGAGTTCATGGAAATTACCCAAGGCGATCAAATCCTGGTGGGCTTCACGGCCTTGGTCGATACGGGTGATGCCGTTTGCATAGAGGTATTTGATGAACCCGAATTAGCAGCAAGCAAACACCGCGCAGGTTTGCGGCGTTTGTTTACTTTGCAGATCAAAGATGCCATCAAGTATTTGGAAAAGAATTTACCGGATTTACAAAAAATGTCGGTCACTTATATGTTGGTCGGTAAAGCCAATGACGGATCGGGTGGCGGCACGGCAGATGAACTCAAGCAACAAATTTTGGATTTAGCGCTAGACCGTGCGTTTTTGTTGGACCCATTACCGACAGATGCCGCATCGTTTCAACAGCGCTTAGAAGAAGGGCGGGGTCGATTGACTTTGATTGCGAATGAAGTCGCCCGAATGGCCTCGAACGTCTTGCTTGAATTTGCCCAGGCCAGCCGAAAAATCAAAGACACCAAAGCGCATCCTGAGGCAGTGGCCGATTGCGCCCAGCAATTGCAACGTTTGGTAGGTAAGCGTTTTATTCTGGAAACGCCCTACGCACAACTACAACATTTCACGCGTTACCTCAAGGCTATTGTGTTGCGCCTTGATAAATTGCGCGAAGACCCAGCACGCGATGCCAGCAAGATGGCCGAGCTCAAACCTTGGGAGCA
>DDYJ01000031.1 GCA_002347905.1 Comamonadaceae bacterium UBA2237
AAAGTAAAAACCGCCGAAGAAGTACTCGAGTACACCGGCGCCTTTATGCAACTTTACCGAGAAGAGGGTTGGTACCTCGAGCGCACAGTGCACTACGTGAACCGGGTTGGTATGGACTATGTGAAGAAAAAAATCTTGGACGATGAAGCGGGTCGCAAAGCTTTATGGGCGCGCTTGCAATTCGCTTTAGAGGGCGAGCCTGATCCTTGGTTTGAATTTGACAAGGCCAAGGTCGATACACGCCAGTTCGAAGCTATTTCGGTCTAACGCATCTAAAAGATTCACATCTTTGTATGACTTCCGCTTGAAAATCCTGACTAAAGCAATACACCATGTCTGAATGGAAAACAATTTGCAAAGTGGAAGATATCCCCATGCTCGGCGCTAGACGTGTACGCCGCGCACAGGGGCATGAGGTGGCGGTCTTTAGAAATGCAGAGAACAAAGTATTTGCGCTACTAGACCGTTGCCCCCACAAGGGGGGCCCTTTAAGCCAAGGCATTGTTTACGGTGACACGGTTGCCTGCCCTTTGCACAACTGGCAAATAGGCTTGACCGATGGTTGCGCCCAAGCGCCAGACGTAGGTTGCGCCCAACGTTTTGCAGTTCGCATTCAGGACGGAGAAGTCGCGCTGAACGCAGAAGAACTCAGCACACTTGCTTTGGATTAATGCCATCCTTGCATTGCGTGAAAAGTTGAACGCCGTATGAAAGAAACCCGTTCCACCTGCCCCTATTGCGGCGTGGGTTGTGGCGTGATCATCGAGTCGCGTGGTGGGCAAATCACCGGCGTTCGCGGAGACCCGCAACACCCTGCCAACTTTGGTCGTTTGTGTAGCAAAGGTTCCACCCTGCACTTGAGCGCCAGCCCCTCTGTGAACCAAAGCGTGCGCTTGCTGCAACCGCAAAAACGCTTAGTGCGTGGCGGGAGTTTGCATCTCATGGATTGGGATAGCGCTATGCAATGGGCAAGCCAAACACTAGCCAGCATCGTGCGAACGCACGGGGCAGATGCTTTAGGGTTTTATGTATCCGGTCAGTTGTTAACAGAGGACTATTACGTCTTCAATAAACTTGCCAAAGGATTGCTAGGCACCAACAACATCGACACCAATTCGCGCTTGTGCATGAGCAGTGCGGTCGCAGGCTACAAACTCACACTCGGTGCGGACGCACCCCCCGCTTGCTACGACGATGTCATGCATGCCAATTGTTTGTTCATCGCTGGCAGTAATGCAGCCTATGCTCATCCCATTTTGTTTAGGCGCATAGAAGATGCGCGCCAAAAAAATCCACAACTCAAAATCATCGTCGCTGATCCACGCCGCACGGATACGGCTAGCAATGCTGATTTGCATTTACCTCTGCAACCAGGCACTGACGTCATGTTGTTCCACGGCATGCTGCACTTGATGCTGCAAGAGGATTGGGTAGACCATGCCTACATCGCTGCGCATACCGAAGGATTTGAAGCGCTGCAAATACTGGTGAAAGACTACACACCAGCGGCAGTGAGTGCAGTTTGCGGTATCAACCCAGAACGGCTCATACAAGCTACGCGATGGTTTGCAGGTGTGGACGAAGCGAGCAAACGCCCCGCCAGCCATACTGCTCATGCCACTTTGAGTTTGTACTGCCAAGGCCTGAACCAATCGAGCAGTGGCACCGCCAAAAACGCAGCCTTGATCAACTTGCATTTGGCAACAGGACAGATTGGCAAAGCGGGTGCTGGACCGTTTTCTCTCACAGGGCAACCCAACGCCATGGGCGGTCGCGAAGTCGGTGGTTTGGCCAACTTGATCAGTGCGCACCGTGACATGGCCAACCCTGCGCATCGCCAAGAAGTCGCCAATTTGTGGGGCGTCGCAGATGTGCCATCTAAGCCCGGCAAAACTGCGGTAGAAATGTTCGAAGCAGCCGCGGACGGCCAAATCAAAGCATTGTGGGTTGCCTGCACCAATCCCGCGCAGTCCATGCCCAACCAAGCTATGGTGCGACGAGCACTAGAGCGCGCTGAATTCGTCGTAGTGCAAGAAGCCTTCGCCACCGCAGAAACCTGCGCCTTCGCAGACTTACTCTTGCCCGCGACCACTTGGGGGGAAAAAGAAGGCACTGTCACCAACAGCGAACGCTGCATCACGCGCGTGCAGGCTGCAGTGCCACCTCCCGGGAAAGCTAGGCATGACTGGCAAATCGTGGTTGATTTAGCCCAACGCTTGAAAGACGCTCCTGGTATTGCGTCCGACAAAAGTCATTTGCACATGGCCTATACCACGCCAGAAGAAATTTGGGTAGAACACCGCGAATCGACGCGCGGACGCGACCTAGACATCACTGGCATGCGCTACGACCTACTACAAGAAACCCCTTTGCAATGGCCTATGCCTGAAGGTGTATTGCAAGGTAAAGCGCGTTTGTATGAAGACGGCGTTTATCCAACTCCCAGTGGACGCGCCAAATTTGCGGCGATTGCCTATGTGCCCACTTCTGAATTACGTGAATCGCGTTTTCCGTTTTCGCTCAACACCGGCCGCTTGCGTGACCAATGGCATGGCATGACGCGCACAGGCGTGATTGGTAAGTTATTTGGGCATGTTCCTGAGCCAGTGGTGCAACTCAATAACCAAGACATGGCGCGTTTAGGTTTTGCCAACGGCGACTTGGTACATGTCACCAGCAAGCGTGGCTCTATTGTTTTGCCGGCCCAAGCCAGTGAAGAGTTAGGCGCAAACCAAGCGTTTATTGCAATGCATTGGGGCGCTGGTTTTTTAAGTGGACGCGACCACCAAAACAAACCATTAGCAGGTGTCAATGCC
Source organism: Comamonadaceae bacterium UBA2237 (assembly GCA_002347905.1). GTDB lineage: Bacteria > Pseudomonadota > Gammaproteobacteria > Burkholderiales > Burkholderiaceae_C > Limnohabitans. Next base: position 2,817 of record DDYJ01000031.1, read on the forward strand.
ATCACTACATCGGCTTATTGCCCAACTTCAAAGCAACCTGAACTCAAACATGCGGCAGTGAAAGTGTTGCGCGCAGAACTTCCTTGGACTTTGTTGGGTGTAGCTTGGTTAGACACTGACAGTGCACAGACTTCTAACAAAACAACTAGTGCACTAGCTCCTGATTTAGTTAATGCACGACGCTTCGGCTTGGAGGTCATCAAAGCCTTGCGCCAATGTATGGCGGACTTTGAATTTGCCAGTTGTGTGCCTTTCTCCTCAGACGACGGCGCAAAACAAGGCGTGCTCTTTCGCGCAGCATGCAGCGAATCACCGGATATGACGTTGGTTCTCGCCATAGAAAATTTACTAGGCTTGTCTGGCATTTCCAGTTTGCGTTATTTGGATGCCAAGCGTTGCCATTTGCGTAGTATGCGGGTGCGTGATGAATTGCTCGAAGCATTTGTGATTGCGGGCGATACCTCTGCAGAAAAGTGGCTCAACGCATTGCTGCGGACGCAGACGTCTACTGCTTCATATGGACGTCGTTTGTTAATGACAGGGGCTAAGCCGCCTGTCGCACTTGTCGATGCAGGGTCGACGGTTTGCACTTGCGTTGGAGTCAGAGATATAGCAATTGCAACCCATTTAAATAACTGCACCGGAGATATAGAGACGCGCCTAACTTCTTTAAAAAGTACCTTAGGCTGCGGCACCCAATGTGGTTCCTGCATCCCGCAACTAAAGCGCATGATCGCCACAACACCGTCAAGTGTAGAGGCAGGGGGGGNNGGCGACATCAAGAGCGAAGCGAGGAGCCACATTAAGCCCCCTGCCTCTCCACTTGACAGCGCTTGAAGCAACCTAAGGTTGCCAGAAGAGACAATACGCACATATGGCCATTGCAAACTACATCAAAGAAATAGGACGAGGACGCGATGGCGCACGTCCCTTAGACCGAGCGAAAGCGGCGGACTTGATGGGCCAGATCTTGGATGAACAAGTCAGCGATCTTGAAATAGGTGCTTTTTGCCTAGCCATGCGCATCAAAGGTGAGACACCTGAAGAAATGGCAGGTTTTTTAGATGCGGCATATGCGCGTTTGCATCTCCTGCAAGGTCCTACAGATAAGTGGACTGTTGTATTGCCTAGTTACAACGGCGCGCGTCGATTGCCTTTGATGACACCTTTACTTGCCCAATTGATAGCGCGTGAAGGGCTTGCAGTGGTGGTGCATGGATGCGCAACTGAGTCGACACGTGTGACTAGTGAACAGGTTTTTGCAGCGATGGGGATTAAGGCTTTGAGATCCCCCCGTTCAGTTGCGGCTGGCGAGGCTGTGTTTGTGCCAACCGAAGTTTTGTCACCCGGATTGAAGCGTTTGCTCGATGTCCGGCGCGTAGTCGGTTTACGCAACCC
>DDYJ01000149.1:0-4263 GCA_002347905.1 Comamonadaceae bacterium UBA2237
CCAAAGGCCTTTTTCGAATATGCACAACACCCACGCACACAAGCTTTTCTTAAGCGATTGTTAGCTTAAGTCTGCTCTCGTGAATCCACCAAACAAGACACATAAAACCTAGGGCATACGATAAATCACTAGATGTATTTTTCATACATAATGTTTTTTGTTATGCAAACCCGCCGAATTTAGGAGCCATGCACATGAACGTATTTAACCGATTTTCATTAAGCGCTTTTGCGCTCTTGTTTTGCGGCCTCTCCACTGGCCACGCACAACAAAACGCTGCAGCACTGCATCAACGTGCCAATGCCGCCATGTGCGCCAATTGCCACGGTAGCGAAGGACGTACTGTCAAANNGGCCCCGAACACTCCAGCGCTCGACTAGAACGATTCCTTCAGCTTTGTGCTGAGGACAATATGGCCGTCACATATCCCACAACACCCGCCAACTATTTTCTAAAGACTACATGGTCTTGCAAATGAAGGCATTCAAAGACGGTACGCGTCCTGCTACGGTGATGCACCAACTCACCAAAGGCTTAACCGATGCGCAAATAGAGAGCATTGCTATTTATTACGCCAATAACAAGCGTTAAACAACAAAAATTTGGGAGATCCGCATGAAACGTCGTAATTTTGTTCAAGCCTCTTTGGCACTTGGCTCCATGGGTTCACTGGCCAGTATGGTGGCTTGTACCTCGACTGGTCGCATTCCAGAAAAAGCCCGTGTGGTAGTCGTAGGTGGTGGCTATGGTGGCGCAACCACAGCCAAATACGTCCGCATGCTGTCGAACTACCAAATCGATGTCGTACTGATCGAGCCTGACTCAGTCTTCGTGTCCTGCCCCATGTCTAATTTAGTGATTGGTGGAAGTAAAAATATGGCAGACATCACAACGCCATACGACAACTTGTCAGGCAAGCATGGTGTGAATGTAGTGCATGACTACATCAGCGGTATTGATGCGACCAAAAAAACCGTAACACTGGCCAGTGGCCCAAGTATTCGTTATGACAAGTTGGTGCTTTCGCCCGGCATTGAATTGATGTTCAATTCCATTGAAGGCCTCAAACAAGCCAGCGCCTCTGGACAAATCTTGCAAGCTTGGAAAGCCGGACCAGAGACATCCAATTTGCGCAAGCAACTTGTGGACATGCCAGACGGTGGTGTATTTGCTATCAGTATTCCTGAAGCCCCCTACCGCTGCCCACCTGGGCCCTATGAGCGGGCAAGCCAAGTTGCACATTATTTCAAGCAAAACAAGCCCAAATCGAAAGTATTGATCTTAGACGCCAACCAAGATGTAACTTCTAAAGGACCGCTGTTCAAGAAGTTCTGGGCAGATAACTACAAAGGTATCTTGGAATACATACCCCAACACAATGTGACCGCGGTAGATACAAAAACCAATACCTTGAAGTTCGAAGTTCAAAACGATATTAAAGCCAATGTTCTTAATGTGCTTCCTGCCATGCGTGCTGGAAGCATTGCTGTTCAATCTGGATTAGCCAATGCCAATGGACGGTGGTGCGGCGTGAACTACCAAACTTTTGAGTCCACGCAAGCTAAGGATGTGCACGTCATTGGCGACTCGATATTGCCCGCTCCCGCCATGCCCAAATCCGGACATATGGCTAACTCACATGGCAAGGTCGTGGCTGCAGCGATCGTTGCGCAACTCTCCGATTTAGCGGTGAATCCTGAACCGTTCTTAACCAATACTTGCTATAGCTTTGTCAATGACAAGTACGTTGTCCACGTTGCCTCTGTGCACCAATACGACAGCAAAGATAAAACCTATAAAACAGTTCCTGGGTCTGGAGGACTGTCTGCTGCGCCGAGCGAGCTAGAGGCGATCTATGCATGGAACTGGGCGCAAAATATTTGGAAAGACACCCTAAGCTAGTAGCTAGTAACTAGTATTTGGTAGCTGGTAGCAAGTAGATTTTAATCAAGTGCCCTGTCAGACTTCAAAATTCAAACAAGCCTTCACAAGCATATAGCCTGACACGCAAAACAAAAGCAAGGCAAAGCTTCGTTGCACTTGCCAAGCTTGAAGTTTGCGAGACACACGGCGGCCAATCAGCATGCCGCTGATCATCGCGCCTACAAAACTACTGGTTTCAACAACCGGCAACTCGGCGCCTGCCAGTAATGCGTTGACAACGCCACCGCTACCCACCAAAGTAATGACAAATAAAGAAGTTGCCACGATGCCTGGCACGGCTAAGTGGGTAAAGCGTCGCATCAAGGGCACGATGAGGAAACCACCTCCGACACCCAATAAGCCTGTCATCAGTCCTGTCAACATTCCAATGCCTGCCAATACCAATGCAGCCACAGGCGTCCATATGAATTTGCCAGTTTCGTTATTGATGAAAGCTAAGCGCAAAGCATCTTCATCTGAGTTGAGATGCGTTTGCTTTGACTGTTTGTAAAAGCGCCAAGATACCGCCAGCATTAGAAAGGCGAAGCCTCCCATCAATAAATATTGCGGCAAAAGATGAGCCCAATATTGCCCAAGCCGAGTGACCGGAATTCCGCAAACCGCCATCAATAGCGCGGCCTTGTAACGCACCAATCTATGCTTGAACCCATCCATGGCGCCTACTGCGGCGCCCGCGGCAACCGCAATGAGAGCTACAGGAGCGGACTGCTGCATGGTCCAGTGCATGCCTGCAACAAGAACAGGCACAGCCAAAATGCCACCACCAGCGCCCGTCAATCCCATGATGGCACCTATAAAAATTCCTAGAACGAGAACAAGGGTCACGCAACGTCCCTTGATTGCTTGCTGTTCCTATCGCATGTCCTAAGCACAAGCAAATGAATAAATGCGCGTGCTGTTGGATTACAGAGAAATGGCTGAGATGTCATAGCCAGCGTTAGCCGCTGTTTGAACAATAGAGGCTCTGTCCATATTTTTGGCGTTAGCAAGTGCCCACAAAGTTGTACAGCGCATGCCCGAGCGGCAATAAGCCAAAACAGGTTTTGGTAATTCTTCCAAGATCTTGCCAAACTCTTGGCCTAACTCTGGAGTAACAGCGCCAGATACAGCCGGTAAATAGCGTATGGGCAAGTTGGCTTTGACAGCCGCTTCTTCAATTTCTTTGAATGCGGGTTGCCCCGGTACTTCGCCATCAGGGCGGTTACAGATGATGGATTGAAATCCTTTTTTTGAGATAGCAGAAATATCTTTTTTGCTGATTTGGTCTGCTACGGATAGTTGCTCACTTATTTTTTTGATCTTCACGCTCTTCTCCTTGTGATTTCATGCATGTCACGTCCCTACTTTAATTTACTTTGGTTGGGATGCTCTGCGATTGAACATTTCAAATAATTGCATACCTGCCACCATGAAAACCACAAACACAAAAGCTTTGAATTGGCCCGAGGCCAGAGATACAAGACCTGGACCTGGACAAAACCCTGCCAAGCCCCAACCAGCACCAAACAGCGCGGCACCCATCACCAAGGGCTTATCGATTTGATTGCTTTTAGGCAAATGCAGTGCGCCACCCAAAAAATTGACCGTTCTTTTCTTGGCAAATGCGAACGCAAAAATCCCAACGGTAATTGCACCTGCCATTACCAATGCAAGGGAAGGATCCCATACACCAAAAATATCTAGAAACCCGATGACCTTGCCAGGATCAGTCATACCGGAGAGTATGAGACCCAATCCAAATAACAAGCCCACTAAAAATTCACTGATTCTGTGTTGCATATCAATTTTTTTAAAAAGCGTGACGCATCACGTAGACCACAAGAAACCCTAAGCCCATGAATGTCAGCGTAGAGACCAAAGATCGAGGCGAAAGCCGCGACAACCCGCAGACGCCGTGACCGCTGGTACAACCTGATCCATAGCGAGTTCCAAAACCTACCAATAAACCAGCGACAGCAATCGCAATGTAGCCGGCCTCAATACGAGGCACCTCTAAATAGCCAACAGGCAATATCAGACTACCCACAAAAGGCGCAGCAGCCATACCAAGCAGAAATGCAATACGCCACCCAATATCGCCTAAGCGTGACATCAGCAATCCGCCCAAGATTCCACTAATACCCAAGATACGGCCATTGACCAATATAAAAGCAGCTGCGGCAAGCCCTAACAAAATTCCGCCACCCAACGAAAGCCATGGTGTGAAATGGATCCAATCAATCGTCATATGCGCCTTTATGGTTTGCAATATTGTTCGTACAAGTCATCTAATTAGCAAACCCCGGGTTAGGCAAAACACCCTCTAACTTAGGCGTATTG
>DDYJ01000149.1:4317-11202 GCA_002347905.1 Comamonadaceae bacterium UBA2237
GCCCAACCTGCAACTTTGTATTTTTTGTTGGCCTCAATCAGCTTGCCCTTCAAGCGCATATCGCCAATGCGGTTACCCATTTTTTCGTTCGGCCGACACACGTACTCCAAGCCACCCACACGCACCATGTCACCACCTTGTTGGTAGTAAGGGTCTGGGTTGAACAAGTTGTCGCACACATCTTCCAAGATGGTTTTGATCGTTTCACCCGTCATCTCGCTCACAGTAGCGTACGAGTAGGTGGTCGCTGTCATATCCATCAACCACTCACGTGTAATCGCCTGGCTAGGCAACAAAGATGTGCCCCATCGGAAACCTGGAGAGAATGCTAAATCTGCACCTTGCACATCCATCAATGCATCAAGCAGCAACTGGTCGCCCGTTCCATTGAAGTTGCCACGGCGATAAAGCGTACCTTCTGTGATGGCAAGCTTCTCATTCAACTTGGCCTCATAGGGTGCGCGCACTTTGGTGATCAACGCCTGCATCTCACTGTCAGCAGGCAACATATTGGCAAAGATGGGTAAAAGTTTGTAGCGGTAGTCGGTGATGCGCTTGTTCTTCACTTCAAAATCTAAAACACCTAAGAACTTTCCATTTGAACCAGCATTGGTGACTATGGTTTTGCCGCCTTTGTTGTTGACCAAGGTGGCGACAGGCATACCGTCATGGGTATGCCCTCCCATGATGGCGTCGATACCACTGACACGACTGGCCATCTTCAAGTCGACATCCATACCGTTATGCGACAAAAGAACTACGACTTGCGCGCCTTTCGCGCGGACTTCGTCGACCATCTTTTGCATGTTTTCATCTTGAATGCCAAATGCCCAGTCAGCCACCATGTAGCGTGGGTTGGCAATCGGTGTGTAGGGAAAAGCTTGGCCGATGATGGCACATGGCACGCCGTTCATTTCGCGCATGACATAGGGTTTGAATACTTGATCACCAAAGTCTTGGGTCTTGATATTTTGTGCAATGAATTCAATTTTTCCAGCAAAGTCTTTCTCGACAATTTCTTTGACACGGTCCATGCCGTAGGTGAATTCCCAGTGGCCTGTCATGACATCCACACCCAACAACTTACAGGCTTCCACCATGTCTTGTGCATTTGTCCACAACGAAGTGGCTGAACCTTGCCATGTATCGCCTCCATCCAACAAGAGCGCACCTGGGCGACTGGCTCTCAGACGCTTGACCAAAGTTGCCAAATGCGCAAAGCCACCCACTTTTCCATACCTGCGTGCAGCAGTTTCAAAGTTGAGATAGCTCATGCCATAAGCTTCTGCGCTACCTGGACGAATACCTGTTGTTTTCAAAAGATGCTCACCCACCAGATGGGGCAAGTTGCCTTTCATATTGCCAATGCCTAAGTTGACACTAGGTTCACGAAAGTAAATGGGTTTTAACTGCGCATGGCAATCTGTCATGTGCAAAAAAGATACTTGGCCAAATTTTGGAATGTTGTAGAGACCATTGGCTGATGTCACGGCATCGGTCTGGGCATACGCATGCATGTTGAGGCCAGCAACACTTCCCGCACCAATGACTTGCATGAATTCGCGCTTCGTTAAATTCATATCAGCACCTACTTATTTATTAAATATGAAAAAGCCGCAATCCTGGGAGGGATGCGGCTTTGGTTGGGATTATTTGTTAACGGGTGAAGCAGGATCGAGAAGTAATGCCATCAAATGTTTGATCTGCATTTCTGTCAACACACCCTTGTGTCCAAATCTTGGCATGCTAGAGCATGCGTTATAGGCACGTGGGTTATTGATCTTGCCCCATGTGTATTCGACTATGGGTTTTGATTCTGCGCTGTTGGGGTTAGTAACGCCGCGCATCTTGCCGTAGTTGTAGAGACTAGGGCCCAAGCTGCCGTATGACAACTCTTCTTTGCTGATTTGGTGGCAGTTGTAACAATTACCGCCGTTGGAAGCATCGGCTTTGTCAGTCCATGTTTTTCCAGTACCACTTTGGGCAATTTTTTCGCCTTCTTTAAAGTCACCTAAAAATTTTCCATCAGCCGGTGGTTTGATAGTTTGCATATTGCGCGCTTCAATGGCTGCCGCTAGCTTTTCATCAATGGTGGTGCCTGACTGGTCTGCTTGTGAGCATAAAAGATTGTCGTCATCAGGGTTGACGCGGTCGAGCTGTGCTTGCCCTTCCGCGCGGAAAGATCGGCCAACAATCTCTTTGGTTAATTTATCTAATTCAGCTACGGATGGCAGCGGCGTTGAACAAGCAGTTAAAAACGTGACTGCTAAAGTCGCCAAAGGGAGAAAAAATTTGCTTTGCATGGTTTGATTCCTTAGCGCTTGATGGCAGGCGCGACAGTTTCGCCGCCTTTGCCATTCACACCCATATAGACCCCCAAAGCGATCGTGGCATCACTGCCAAACAAAGGATAGGGAAAACGTTGCTGGCGATAGCAGTCATTCAAACGCAGTTGAGCACCCCACATTTGTCCGTTGGATACACGGTAGGCCGGCCAAGCGCCAAAACCATTTCCAGCGCCAGGATTTTTGGTGAGATTCGGTAAGTCTTGCAGTCGAATACGCTTGTCGTCCTGAGAGTGACATGTTGCACAAGCAAAGTCGTGTGAACCACCCCGCATAAAAAAGAGACGCTTGCCAACTTCGTACATCTTGCGCTCTTCAATATGACCTTGTGGAAGATTTAACTTCATGCCTTTGGATTCGGCAGCAATCCAAGTTGCCAACGCAGTCACATTGTTTTGCTCGCCCCTACCAAAAGGTGTTTTTGTAATTTCTTGTGCGTCGAAGCCTTGTAACTCTTGCATACAGGTCACCAAGCGTGATTCCAAGTCTTGCACGCGGCCTGTATCTGCGAAATAGCGGGGCAGCTCTACCCATGCACCTTTGAATACACCAGGGCCTTTACCTAAATCACACTTTTCTAGGCTTGCATTTTTAGGACCGCGCTTTTGCGTCCACAGACCTTCACCTTTGGCTTCAAACAGATCTGCTGGATTTCCGTCTTGCAACATTTGCCGGTATTCGGCGATGCTGTCGGTGGATGATTTTTGTGCAAAGGCAAAGACTGAAAGGCTCACAAGCCCCACAGAAAGCGCGATTTTTTTCATATATGGCTCCATGGTTTTGCAGGAAAACACGTAGTTAAGTGATGGTTGCTTCATCCGTGCGTGTATCGCCCTTGTTGTCTTTCCAGGTGATGCCTACTTTGTCACCGGCCTTGGCGCCTTTGATGGTGAACTGGAGGAATGGATTTTTAGAAACTGCAGGGCCCCATTCGGCAGTCATCACTGTTTTGCCGTTGAGTGTCGCAGTTACGTCTTGGATATGCCAAGCAGGAATAGTTTTTCCATTTCCATCTTTGCGTTGTCCTGATTCCATTTCGTGGCTCATCAAAACACGGATAGTGGCTTTATCGCCAGCTGCTTGGGCACGAATGCGCATTGGATCTGCCATGGTATGACTCCTAAATAAATTGATTAGTGATTAGCCGCCGCAGCCGCCAAGGGTTACTTTGACTTCTTTTTTAGCAAAGAAGGCTTTTCCATCATTGGTAATAGCGACTGCATACACATCCGACGATTGGCCCATCTTTGCCCGCGTTGCAAAGTTGACTTCCACCTCGGGACTTACATTAAACATAGCAACCAAAGCCGAAGGATTTTTTTCTACCAAAAGCAAAATACGCTTGACGTTGGGCAAAGAGGTGCTTGCACCAAAAGGAACCACGGCGCCGTTTTCGGCAATATCTGGACCCGTGATGGAGACGTCTTTGCTTTCTACAGGAGCTGAGCCTCCCATGGCTTTGATGGCTTCGTTGATGGTCTTGGCGTCAAACGCAGCTTTTTCAAAAGCTTGTGCATAGTGAGGAAACAGGCCTGAAGCCGCCAATAGGCTGGCGACAGCAGCGCTGTGCTTGAGGGTCTCGCGTCGAGTTTGCATGGAAGTGCTCCTAATGAATATTTGAGGGTTATTTTGCCCCACCGCCGGCTAACCAGCCGGCGATGGTTTTGATGTCTGCATCTGGTGCACTTTGCGCTGGCATTGGTATGGATCCCCAAACACCTGCGCCACCAGATTTTATTTTTCCACCCAGGTAGTCTACTTTGCCTGGGTATTTTTTTGCTATGTCATTGAAACTTGGGCCTACAACTTTTCGGTCTTGTGCGTGGCAGGCATTGCAATTATGTTTAGCCAGAAGTGCTATCGCGGGATCTACGTTCTTTGTTGCAGGTTTAACACTAGGCTGCGAAGTTGAAGAAGAAGAAGAGGCACTCGCGCTTGCACCTCCTTGCTTTCTTTCAGGTTGCAGTGTGTCAGCGCCCTTTTGTTGGCCCACTATGCGGTTTTGTTCAGCCAAATTACCGTGTGCATTGCGGGCGTAATCAGGCAACATAGACGAGACTTTTATTTCTGTAACACAGTCTTTCATGCACGCCACATTCGCTGTATCTGGTTTAGCCGTTCCATTGAATTCTTTGCCTGGCCACAGACTGTGCTGGGTCGTCATGCCATTGCGGTTAGGCATGCGTTTTTGGACCTCTGCAATATTTTTGTCCGATAAAACAAAATCGTCGGGTACCACATAAGCCAAGTTCAACATGTACGCTGTCACCGCGTAAACCTCGTCGGTTTTGAGTGATTTCGGTGCTGTCCAAGGCATGGCACGGTTGATGTAATCCCACAAAGTAGAAACCGTAGCCACTTTCATCATGGTGGTTCTGCCAGGAAAGTCGCGTCTAGTGAGACTGGCGACGCGCCCATTTTTGATGTCTTCGTTGGTAGTGCCACCTATTAATGGACTGAAAACTTCGTTAGATTCACCAAACACACCATGGCACTGTGCACACTTTAATTCCCACACATCTTGACCTTGCGACACAGAACCAGAACCAGGTGGTAGCCCCTTGAAATCAGGTCTTACATCGATATCCCAGGCAGCGACCTCTTTGGTAGTGGCTGGTCGTCCAATGCCTGGATACGTAGCAGACTGCGCAAACACGCCAACACTTGCCAATACAAATGCTGCCGTCAAAATGACTTTACGACACTTGTACATTTTTGACCTCACCGTTTTCTTGTACCAACCAAGACTGAATGGCATTGTTGTGATAGATCGATCGGGTATCACGCACCGCACGCAACTGTTGGTAGGTGGGTTGCACAAAGCCCGTATCGTCGCTGGCACGACTTTGGATGATGGCGGGCTTTCCGTCCCACACCCAATCGATATTGAAGCGTGTCAATGATTTACTCAGCACGGGAGTCTCAAGACGCGCCGGTTTCCAATTGCGTCCACCATCCACGCTCACATCTACTTTTTTCACCTTGCCACGGCCCGACCAAGCAAGACCGGTGATGTTGTAGAAACCTTTGTCTAGCAAGACCTGTCCGCCTGAGGGTGTTGTCACAACACTCTTGCATTCTTGGATATTGGTGTACTGGCGATGCAGACCGTTGGGCATGAGGTCCATGTAATGCACCGCTTCATCTTTCGCCGCATACGGCATATCTCCCACTTCAACACGCCTTAAGTACTTCACCCAGCTAACGCCCTGAATACCGGGGACGACCAAGCGCAAGGGATAGCCGTTTTCAGGTCGGAGCATTTCACCGTTTTGTCCGTAAGCCACTAGCACTTCACCAGAGGTAATAAGTCCCATCGGAATGGTGCGCGTCATGGAGGAGCCATCGCCCCCTTCAGCCAAAACAAATTTTCCTTTTTTAAGATCAGCACCCGCCAATTCGAGTAATGTGATCAAGGGCACGCCTGTGAATTCACTGCAAGACACCATACCGTGTGTGTATTGCACTGTTGGTACTGCGACATTGCCCCACTCTACAGCCGTGTTCGCACCACATTCGATAAAGTGAAAACGCGAAACAGATGGCAATCGCATGATCTCATCCATCGTCAGCACAGTAGGGGTTTTCACCAAGCCGTTGATCATGAAGCGGTGTTTAGAAGGATCAATGTCCCACCAACCTTGGTGATGGCGCTCAAAATGCAAACCACTCGGCGTAACGATACCGAACAAAGACTGCAAGGGCGCAAATGAAACTGAGGCCTGCGTGGTTTGGGTGAGGCCTGGACTTTGTCGGCGTTGCACATTGACTTCGTATTGCGAGGGCTTACCGTATCCGTCTTCTGCGGCAACACCTTGTCCCAAACCTTTTGCATGCGCTGGCAAATTCAAAATATTGGGATCACCCCCTTCGCTAGGCACTGGATTACCCTGTGCCACAGCCAGGGGCAGAGCAGCACCCGTAGCAGCTGCCGTAAACGCTTGTCGAATGAAGTTACGACGTCCGCTTTTACTCTCAGCAATGACTGTACGAATTCCTTCGCGGTCTAGGAAATTTTCTGGGGCTTTTTGAATACGTCCCGATTGCCCTCTATCTGAAGCATCCACCGACAGTCCTTCCATTTCGCTTATATATCAATGACTACTAATATATATAATTCCAAATTTGAATGAATGCGGGTTTACCAGTGCGGCGCATTCCTAATTATCGAAACTTGTAATGTTTGAGATTTAAAAAAGCGGCCACTGCGTTAGTGTCTTCCGGGAAAAAACCTAAATTAAGTTCGGTATTGCAATACTCAACCATGCCCCGTAATGCACCGGCTGTATTGATTCGACCAGTCGGCTTGTAAATGCTGCTTCCATCGCCTCCAACACGGCGAATATGACATTCGTTGCATTTGTTCTCAGCGATTAACTTTTCGCCCAAGTGAACATCTGCACCCTTGAACAAAGGATGTTGCTCGGCTTGCACACAACCCAGCCACATGACTGCAAGGGTAAGTAAAAATTTCTTCATAGATAGCGTCCTTCATCATCTTTCAAAGGGTGGGTAACAGAAGCACTGCGCTTGTTTAACT
>DDYJ01000149.1:11272-15965 GCA_002347905.1 Comamonadaceae bacterium UBA2237
GAAGTTCCATCAAAGTCAACCACAGTCCGGTTGTCACGCATATCGATTTGTACGATTTGTAAGCCGCCTTCACGCAAGGGGTGCAAATAGTTTTCGCGCACGATTTTGCAAAAAGGGCAGCCATGCAAGCTCACCATGACGACTAAAGGTTGCTTGACCTGCAGAGCCGCTGCCAAAGCATTCGGCAATGAATCCGTAACAGGCAAAGAGACAGGTATTGCCCAAGCACGGGCAACAACACCCCACATGGGCAACCCTAATACGAACTTTTGAAGCAATGCACGGCGATGCATATATGGCTTCATTTAGATTCTTGCTCCATCAGCAAATAGGTGTTGTAAGCGTTCATGCGATTAGCTGGTTTGAAGAGGGGCATTTTCTCAAATCTGGACCAATCGGTCTTGGCGTAAGCGCTCTCAAAAGGTTCCATCTCACTTGCAGCACGTCCCATCGATTCTCGCAAGTAAATGAGATAGTCCCGCGTCAAAGTCATGTCCCCTTTTGGATCGTTGGAAATAGGACCATGACCAGGTATGACCCACTGGGTATCGAATGTGAGCAAGTTCTGTAATGCTTCTATCCAATGTCGGCTATCTGCCTGCCCAACGTAAGGAATTCGGTTTCGAAAAACCAAGTCGCCTGCGAATAATATTTTTTTCTGCGGCAGATAGACCACCAAATCTTCTGCGGTGTGCGATGGTCCTACTGGTCGAATGTCAAACGCGATACCGCCCACACTGAAAGTATGCGAACCAGTGAGCCACATATCTGCTGGCACGAGCCGTGTTTTCTCATCAATCCACGGCCATAATTCCTGACGAGAAACTTCAAGACGCAGTTTGGCTGTGTCCGAAAACAAATATTCGCGTGCTGCAATATGCGCCACGATGCGCGCATTTGCTTCTTTAAATACTTGCAGCCCATAAATATGGTCAGCGTGGTAGTGGGTCAAAACTACCGTGTGTATCGGCTTTGGGGTTATCTTTCTGATCTTTACCAAAAGTTTTCTTGCAAGCTCTGGGGAACCCAAGGCATCCACAACCACCACGCCAGCAGGCGTCACTACAAAGCCAGCATTAGAGATGAAGTTTTGGTTCGCAGACGAGCCCATCTCTGAGGCGCCCTGCACATAAAAAACATGTGTGTCAATTTTTTTAACCTGCATCAGCGGTTTGGCATTGGATGCGTCGCTGAGTACTTGCGCTTGCGCAGCTAAGCTCAGACTAAAAAGCCATAAAAGCAAAGAAATAAAACAGCGATAGGGTTTGCGCGTAAACACATGCACTCCTTGGATGCATACAAATCTTACGAGGATTTTGAGAAAGGGCCTAGTGCTATATCCCTACCTTCAATCCTATGCTCAATCCCATCTTTGATTTTTATAACCTTGCCTAGGGACTGAACCATAACGCCATTCAAATTTTTCTTGAAAATAACAACTGCCTCTGTGTTGCTTTTGACCTGTCTTTTCGTCCAAGCCCAAGAACAACAAAGGCAGTGAATTGAAAGGCCGCTTAAGCGGCCTTTTCTTTCACCATAGCAGTTATGGGTGTGCGATATCACTGTCGATAGCAATTTGCGTACATAGCGCACGACACAAAGTGACTACGCGCTCATTGATGATGCGGTAATAGATTTGCACTCCCTCACGTCTACGCCCCAAAATTTTGGCCTTGAACAAGGTATTCAAATGTTGCGACATATTGGGCTGCGTAGTTTCTATTTCTTCTAACAATTGCCCGACGTTTTTTTCCTCATCGCACAAAGAATTGATAATTTTCAATCGCATGGGCGCTGACATCACACGAAACGTTTCAGCAGCCAATTCAAACATTGCGTCCATTGAATCCAATGATTCTTTAGCGCTGGTTTTTTTCTTAACGGTTTTATTACCTAATTTAGTAGGTTTTATTTTTTCAATTGTCTTTGTGACCATATGCTTGAAATATTTACAACATTAGCATCGAATGCGTTGGGCTGTTTTGGGAATAGTTTCACTGAATCGGCTGAATTCGCAATGTAACTCAGTCGATCAACACGCGAACGCTCTCACGTAAATCCACAGCCCATTCGCGCCGACTCCGCCCTTGTGCCATCTCATTTGGACCGTAATGCACCACGGCCAACAAAGGCGGTGCACACAAAGTGCGCCAAACCGAACCCAACAAAGTATCTTCAGCGTGGTAGCAGGGCGCAAAGCTTTTCTCACCGCTTTGCGCTTCAAAAAATTGCAAGCCAATTGGTTGAATAGGCGCTTGCGCGACGATTGCCGCTTGCAGTAAATTGCCATGAAAAGGCAATAAGGTCTTGCCGTCACCCGTACTGCCCTCTGGAAACACGGCAAGCAACTGGCCTTTGGCAAGTGCTTCAGCCATTTGGTGCACCACACGCATCGCATCGCGGTTAGAAGTGCGCTCAATGAATAACGATCCACCGCCTGCCGTCAATACACCCAGCAATGGCCAAGCCCGAATTTCAGATTTCGCAACAAAGCGGCAATGGCAGGCTGCATGCATCACCAATATATCTAGCCATGAAATATGGTTGGCCGCCATCAACACAGGCCCCTTGCTCGGCTCGCCCTGCACGCGCACCGTGATACCCAAGATAGACAACATGCCTTGTGCCCATTCTTCAACGGCCGCGGCATGCGCTTGGGGATCTAACTTATGAAATACCGTGCGGATGCGCCAATAGCCATACACCACCCACAGCAGCATGCGTACAAATTTAAAGAATGCACGCAGGGTCTGCATGAAAAAGAACGACTAGGCTGCGAAAGCCAAATGCCCATTCACCCATGTGGCTTTGACGCGACCAGGCAAAGCCATGCCACTGCGCGCAAAAGCAAATGGGGTGTGTTTGCCTTGGCTATGTAAGCCATCCGCAGTAACTTGCCAAGCATCTTGTGGATCAAACAAAACCACATCTGCCACGCCGCCCACTTGCAAATGGCCTATGCTTTTCTCTTGACCGAGGATGCGTGCAGGTTGGGCTGTCACCACATCTAAGGCACGCCGCAATGGCACACCTGTTTCCTGCGCCCATTTGAGCGAGAGACTGAGCAATAACTCTAAGCCCGTCGCGCCGGGTTCGGCTTCAGCAAAAGGCAATGCTTTGGCATCTACGTCCACTGGCGAATGATCTGACACCAATACATCCAAGGTGCCGTCTTTCAACCCGTCACGCAAGGCATCACGGTCGCGCGCTTGTCGCAAGACTGGGGTCAATCTTGCGCAACTGTCGAAGTAACCGATATCGAGTTCGCTCAAATGCAAGGAGTTGATGCTGACGTCCGCAGTCACTTTCAAGCCTTCTTGTTTAGCAGCGCGAATTAAGGCAACACCTTCTGCACTGGAGATACGACACAGGTGCACACGCGCTTGGGTCGATCGCATCAAGGCAAAGATGGTGTGCAAAGCAATCGTCTCTGCCGCTACAGGTACACCGCTCAACCCCAGTCGTGTGGCCAAGGCGCCGCTCGCAGCGACGCCTTTGCCTAAATGCAAATCTTGTGGGCGCAACCACACGGTATAGCCATAGGTCGATGCATATTGCAGTGCGCGCTGAAGAACTTGGGTGTCGGCAATCGGCACCTCAGCTTGGCTAAATCCAATGCAGCCTGCTTCAGTCAACTCGGCCATCTCGGTTAACACCGCGCCTTGCAAACCGCGTGTTAATGCGCCTAAAGGAAAGACACGTGAACGGTGCAGTTTTTCTGCTCGGAAGGTAAGCATCTCCACCAAGCCGGGCTCATCTAATACGGGATCAGTGTCAGGCGGGCAAACCAAACTCGTTACGCCACCTGCAACCGCCGCTTTGAGTTCAGACTCCAACATGCCTTCGTGTTCATATCCAGGCTCACGCAAGCGCGCTTGCAAGTCCACCAAGCCGGAAGCCACTATGCAGCCTTTCGCATCAAACGTTTTTTCAGCTTGAAAGCTTTGGGGCAGCATTTCATCTTTTTTGATAATCGCTTGGATTTTTCCAGCAGCTACGGCAATGTCAGCCACTTCGTCCAATCCAGAGGCAGGATCGATCACGCGCCCGTTTTGAATCAGCGTATTCATGCGTCATTCCCCGCGACGATGGACATCACTGCCATGCGCACTGCAATGCCAAAAGTAACTTGCGACAAGATCACGCTTTGCGGGCCGTCGACCACAGCCGAGTCAATTTCGACACCGCGGTTGATCGGGCCGGGGTGCATCACGATGGCATCCGACTTGGCGAGTTGCAACTTGTGTGGCGTCAAACCAAAAGCTTTGAAATACTCTTGGCTGGAAGGTAGTAAAGCACCGCTCATGCGCTCGTTTTGTAAACGCAACATGATGATGACATCACAACCTTTAATACCCTCTTCTAATGTGTTGAACACGCGCACACCCATTTGCGACAAATCGTTAGGCACCAAAGTTTTAGGGCCTACGACGCGCACCTCGGCACAACCCAAAGTTGTCAGCGCATGGATGTCCGAACGTGCCACACGCGAGTGCAATACGTCGCCCACAATCGCCACCGTCAAATTACTGAAATCTTTTTTGTAGTGACGAATGGTGTACATGTCGAGCAAACCCTGTGTCGGATGTGCATGGCGACCATCTCCCGCATTGATCACATGCACATGCGGAGCGACGTGCTCAGCGATCAGATGCGGCGCACCCGACTCGCTATGGCGCACTACAAAAATATC
>DDYJ01000001.1:0-4169 GCA_002347905.1 Comamonadaceae bacterium UBA2237
ATTTCCGCTCGCGCATGATTTCCGGTTGCCAATGGGGCGGTTGCGCAAAGCGCTGTCGCAGGGCTTGTGCCGTCCATCGTTCGCTTGTTACGGGCGGTAGGTGGCGGTCTACCCGATCGACTGGGACCTTGAGCGGGTCGAAGTTGGACGGATTAGCCATTGCGCGCAATAAAAAAGCCACCGCAAGTGAACACTTGGGGTGGCTTGAGGAGAGCCAAAGTTTGGGGAGGCTTACTCAGCCGCTGCTGCAGCGGCTTTGTTGGCGGCAGCAGACTTGCTAACCAACTTTTCTTTAATACGTGCCGACTTACCGCTACGATCACGCAAATAGTACAACTTGGCGCGGCGCACATCGCCACGGCGTTTGACTTCGATGCTAGCGATCAAGGGGCTGTAGGTTTGGAACGTACGCTCAACGCCTTCGCCACTGGAGATTTTGCGAACGGTGAAACCACTGTTCAAACCACGGTTACGCTTGGCGATCACAACGCCTTCGTATGCTTGCAGGCGCTTGCGCGTACCTTCAACCACATTGACGCTAACAATGACCGTGTCGCCAGGGGCGAATTCGGGAACTTTTTTGTTGAGGCGAGCAATTTCTTCTGCCTCAAGGGTTTGGATTAAATTCATAAGGACCTCTGATGGATCGTGACCGCGCTACACAAAAGGCTTCTGGTGACTTTTAAATAAAAGACCTGAAGCGGCCGGCCAGAGGATCGAAAAGCCGACCATTATAGCGACTTTTGCTGTGTCAGATCAAGCTCGTCTTGTGCGGTCAATAGGCCCGCAGCACGCGCAGCGTTGATCAAGTCTGGGCGCAATCGTTGGGTCAGCGCCAATCGTTGGGCGCGACGCCATGCATCTATTTGGGCATGGTGGCCTGATAAAAGCGCCTCAGGAACACCTTGCCCCTGCCATTGCTCAGGGCGGGTGTAGTGCGGGCAATCGAGCAAACCATCTAAGGCGGGATGGAAACTGTCCATTTGCGAGCTGTCACCATCTTGCAAAACGCCCGGTTGTAAACGGGTCACGGCATCCAACAGGGCCATGGCAGCAATTTCGCCACCCGACATAACAAAGTCGCCCAAGCTAATTTGCTGGTCTACATACTGGTCAATGAAACGCTGATCAACGCCCTCATATCGGCCACACAGCAGGACGGCACCAGCACTGTCTGCCCACTTTTGTACTGTGGTGTGCTGCAAAGTTGGGCCGATCGGCGAGAAAAGCACCAGAGGTGCCAAGTGTCGGTCTTGTCCACGCTCTGCGCGAATCGCCTCAAGGCAAGCGGCCAAGGGTTCGGCCATCATCACCATGCCGGGGCCGCCACCAAAGGGTCGATCGTCAACCCGGCGGTAGTTACCTTGGGAATACTGACGGGGATTCCAGAGTTTGACAGTCACTTGCCCCGATTCGTAAGCACGGCGCGTGACGCCGCTGACCAGAAAAGGTTCAAAGATCTCTGGAAACAGGGTGATAACGTCAAACCGCATGGTCAAACCGAACTGTTTTAAACGTCGAAATCAAGCTGCCAATCGGCTGTGATGCGCTTGGCCTGCAAATCGACACCGTCTATATACGCACTCACGAAGGGAATCATGCGCTCTTTGCTCTTCCCCTCTTCTAAGTAAGCAAGCACCAACACAGTTTGCGGGCCCGTATTTAAAAGTTCTCTTACTTGTCCCAAAGCAAGCCCGTCTCGGTTCACAACGTCTAGGCCTATGAGATCCACCCAGTAGTACTCGTCAGTATCAGGAGTAGGAAAGCTAGAACGGGACACAAAGATACGCGCGCCTTTGAGCAACTCGGCGCCATTACGGTCGTCAATGTCTTGCGCGTGGGCGACGACAGAGTCGGAATGGTCTTTGGCTTCTTTGATTTTGAGCAAGACGGTGCCAGAGAAAGTCTTGGCACCCTTTTCAGAGGGTTGTAAAAACCAACGCTTTGAAGAAAAAAGCGCTTCCGGTGAAGCGCTGTAGGGCAAGACTTTGAACCAACCTTTGATGCCCCAAGCATCTGCAATGCGCCCCACTTCGATCGCGTCCGCAGGAATTTCTGCGGCCTCGAAGGCGAACGTCATTACAGCGCCTTGTGGCTATTTAAGCAGCTGCTTTGGCCGCTTGCTTGACCAAGCGAACAACGGTTGGCGAACATTGGGCGCCAACGCCGGTCCAGTGGTTCAGGCGGTCATGTGCCACGCGCAAGCTCTCGGCAGCACCTTTGGCCAATGGGTTGTAAAAACCGATACGCTCAATAAAACGACCGTCGCGACGGTCGCGCTTATCAGCCACAACAATGTTAAAAAACGGACGGGCTTTAGAACCGCCGCGTGAAAGTCGAATGACGACCATAGTAAATCCTTCGGGTGGGTGGGGTGTTCCAGCGTTTGAGACACGCGCTAGGCCACCCGGCCAGCGACACGCTGAAAAGCCNNTTTTATTTATTTGGCATTTGGGACACTTTGGGCTGGCTGTTGCCAATTCCAACGGCTTTGGGAATTTATGGGGTTCAGCGGGTGCAAGAGTTCGGTTTGGATGACGTAACAAGCTGGCTGCTCATTCCACTGGCAGGCTTTTGCTTTGCGGGTTGCGCTTTAAATGCGATTGTTTACGCCCTCATGAGCAAAGAGACATGGAACGCCAAGTTCAATCCATCGTCACCGGAAGATGCGCCAGCAGGTCAAACCAACTGGTTGACGATTGGCGCCATCGTTTTATCGCTGCTAATTGGAACTACGGTGCTGATGTCGAGCATCGTGTTCAGCATTCAGCGTTACTTCGAATACCAAATCGAGGAAGCGCAGAAGATATCTCAGTAAGGGCCATTTTTCTTTTGGCTTAGCTACTTCGCCTCGGCGGGCTAGCCATCCGTTTGGGTAACCGGATATTCGATCAACCGATGCGTCTTATGGGCTGATCGGCAACGCTGACCAAACTATCTGTGGGCACTTTGTCAGCGCTGATTTCAAGAAGTGGCACCAGCACAAAAGCCCGTTCTTGCCAACGCGGGTGTGGCAATGTGAGTCGTGGCGTTTCTAGTGCGAGATCACCATAAAAAACAATGTCTAGATCTAAAGTTCGCGGCGCGTTAGGAAAGGGTCTTTCGCGCCCAGCGAGGTTTTCTAGGTTTTGTAAGGCGTCCAGCAATTCCACAGGCGGTAAGTCTGTGGCGTACATTGCAACGGCATTGACAAATTCAGGACCCTCTGCCTCGTGCGGTGCACTGGCATACAAAGAAGAGGCGATTTGTAATTGCGTTGCGGGTAGCGCACCAACTTCTTGTATGGCGCGAAGAACCGTAGCCCGAGCATCGCCCAAGTTGGCGCCAAAAGCTACACAAACCTGAACCAAGATTTACTCCGCGGAGGGTTCGCGCTCTGCTCCGCCTGCAGGTTTACGGCGTCTGCGGCGCTTTTTGGGCGCAGCGTCTCGGGGTGCTGCGGTTCGGGCTTGTTGCAGTAAGTCTTCGCGGGTTGCGTCGTCGGCCAGACTGAATTCTTGCCACCAATCGGCGAGCAATTCGTCTACCTCGCCCACATCTGCCCGCAGGCGCATGAAGTCAAAGCCGGCGCGGAAACGCACATGGTCCACCAATGTCCAAGGCCCACTGCCCACGCGTTTTTCAAAGCGGGGTTGCATCAACCAAATGTCACGCATATCCGCACCAAGCTTGCCTCTGCCTGAGACATCACCAATGCGTGAATCGAATACTTCGTCGATAGCGTCTTGCAAAGCAGGGAAAGGCGGTTGCTTGAGGCGGCGCGCATTCCAACTCTCCCGCACGTCAGACCACAAAACGCAAGCGAGCAAAAAACTAGGTGCAACCGGTTTACCTTCGCCAACGCGGCGGTCCGTGTCTTGCAAAGCGGTTTTGACAAACTCTTCTTCGGAGCGGGCAACGACTATGTCGAGCAAGGGATAAATGCCTTTTTGTAAACCCAACAGCTTCAATTGCGCAACGCTGGCAAGCGAATGACCGGTTTGCAACAGCTTGAGCATCTCGTCGAACAAACGGCTTTGTGGGACTTCGGCCAGTAGCTTGAGCATGCGTTTCAAAGGTGCAGCTGTTTTGGTTTCCAAAGAAAACCCCAGGTCACTGAGCTTGGCAGCAAAACGCACGGCGCGGATGATACGCACAGGGTCTTCGCGGTAACGGGCGGCGGGATCACC
>DDYJ01000001.1:4281-4725 GCA_002347905.1 Comamonadaceae bacterium UBA2237
GCGCTCGTTGCCAGTAACTTGTGTGGCATCGGCGTTGTCGAGATGGGCACGGAAAGTCGAGACTTCGATCACCTCATGCTCACGACCACGGCCATAGACGACATGGACGATACGAAAGCGTCTGCCAATAATGAAGGCACGTCGAAAGGCGGACTTGACTTGCTCTGGCGTGGCATTGGTCGCGACGTCAAAGTCTTTTGGTTTGAGGCCTAGCAACAGATCACGCACTGCGCCGCCAACGATATAGGCTTTGAAGCCACGTTCTTGCAAGGTGCGCACGACGCTCAAAGCGCGCTCATCCACCCAATCGGCATTGATGCCATGCACTTTGGCGGGCACCACTTGGCGCTTGCCCAGCGAGGGCTTTTTGCTGGCGGGTGCATTGCCCATCAGCTTGTTGATAAATTGTTTGATCATGGAGTCGGAAAAAGTTCCAGAATCGGC
>DDYJ01000161.1:0-646 GCA_002347905.1 Comamonadaceae bacterium UBA2237
CACTTCGGATGAAATTTTGTCGATCTCTAAAGTAGACAAGTCGGGCATTTTGACTTCTGCGAAGACTTCAAAAATAGCGTCAAAAGCCATTTCGCCTTCAGGTGCACCTTCTTTTTCGCTGATGCGGGGTTGACCGGCAACGCGCAAATTGGCTTCGTTGGCGACGGCATTGAAGACTTCGCCGACTTTGTCGTTCATCACTTCGTACTGGACTTGGTAGCCATAACGCTGACCAATGATGTTCATCGGCACTTTGCCTGGACGGAAACCGTCTACCTTGACTTGGCGCGACAGGCGCTTCAAGCGTGAGTCCACTTCTTTGGCGATGACATCGACGGGCAACGTCAAGGTGATCTTGCGTTCCAGTTTGTCTAAAGTTTCTACGGTCACGGCCATCTTTTTCTCCTGAATTGGCATTGTCAGCAGCCTAGTCTCGAGTGAACTGGCTGCAAGGGAATACAAGTGGTGCGCGGGGCGGGACTCGAACCCGCACAGTATTGCTACCGTCAGGACCTAAACCTGGTGCGTCTACCAATTTCGCCACCCGCGCATTTTTCTCAAAAACAATAACGGGCGGCCCTTATAGGGGCTGCCCGTTTGAAATCGGTCAACCGGTGATTTTAGACGGCTTTTCGACCCGAAACCA
>DDYJ01000161.1:674-1270 GCA_002347905.1 Comamonadaceae bacterium UBA2237
CCGCCCATGATGGCAACCGCCATTGGCCCCCAAAATACGCTGCGTGTCAGTGGGATCATGGCTAAGACAGCAGCGGCCGCGGTTAGCACAATGGGGCGCAGTCGGCGCACAGCCGATTCGACAATCGCCTCCCAAGCGGGCACGCCATTGGCCCGGTCTTGCTCGATTTGGTCGATCAAGATGACTGAATTGCGCTGGATCATGCCCATCAAGGCGATCACTCCCAGTAAAGCCACAAAACCAAACGGCCTGTTGAGCACCAACAAGGCGCCAGCAACGCCCGCAATTCCCATGGGGCCGGTGATAAAGACCAACACCGCGCGGCTAAAGCTTTGCAACTGCAGCATCAACAAGGTGAAGGTAATGAAGAGCATGACTGGCATGCCAGCGGAGATGGAACTAGAACCCTTGGAGCTTTCTTCCACCGCGCCAGCGACTTCGATGCGGTAATTGGCGCTGTCGGTTGTCGCCCATTTGGCTTCTAAGGCTTTCAGCTGCGGCAAGAGTTCTTTGGTCACGGTCGCGCCTTGCAGGCCTTCGATGATGTCGCATTGCACGGTGATGGCGTATTCGCGGCCCTCGCGCCACATCACGCC
>DDYJ01000161.1:1298-3013 GCA_002347905.1 Comamonadaceae bacterium UBA2237
TTGGTCAAATCCGTGATGGCGTCGCGCTCATTGACGGGTTGACGCAAAACAATGTCGATAAGTTTGTTGTCTTCGCGGAATTGCTCGACTGTGGAGCCGACCAACAAGGTGCGAATAGCCTGTGCAATCGATTGGCTGGTGACGCCTAATGCACGGGCTTTGGCTTGGTCGACGTCCAAACGGATGACTTTGACGTTTTCATTCCAGTTGTCATTGGTACCGCGGGTCGACGGGCTGGCCCGCATGGCGGCTTTGACTTCGTCCGCATGGGCGCGAAGCTGTGCGGGGTCTGGGCCCATCACGCGGAACTGCACGGGGTATGGCACAGGTGGGCCATTGGGCAAGAGTTTGACGCGGGCACGTGCCTCAGGGAACTCTTGCGCCAGCATCGTGGGCAAGGCCAAACGCAAGGATTCACGCCGCTTTAAATCGGCTGGCACAACGATCAGCTGCGAGACGTTGGTCTGCGGAAACACTTGGTCTAGGGGCAAATAGAAACGCGGCACGCCAGAACCTATCCAGGTGCTGACGGTTTCCACACCCTCTTCTTTGAGCAGGCGCTGCTCCACCGCTTGGGTAATTTTTTCGTTGGCTTTAAACGGTGTGCCTTCAGGGAACCACAAATCGACCAAGATTTCAGGGCGGCTCGAATCGGGGAAAAACTGCTGTTGCACTTTGCCCATGCCCATCAGTCCCAATACAAACAAGAGCACGGTGATACCAATCGCCTTCCAGCGGTATTCCACGCACCAAGTCACGGCTTTGCGAAACTGCACATAGAACGGGCTGTTAAAAAGTTCAACTTCGCCATCGTGGGTATGCGCAGGTTTGTCGCGCAATAAAAGCGTTCCCAAATACGGCACGAAATACACCGACACCCACCAACTGAGCAGCAAGGCGATAACGGTCACCGCAAAGATGGCATAGGTGTACTCGCCCACAGTGGACTTGGCCATGCCGATCGGCAAAAAACCGGTGGCGGTGATCAAAGTACCTGTGAGCATGGGCATCGCTGTGACTTCGTAGGCGAAGGTGGCAGCACGCACGCGGTCGTAACCTTCTTCCATTTTGCGCACCATCATCTCCACCGCAATGATGGCGTCGTCGACCAACAAACCAAGCGCGATGATCAATGAGCCCAAGGAGATTTTGTGCAGGCCAATGCCCCAGTAATCCATGGCCAAAAACGTCATGGCCAACACCAGTGGAATGGTGATCGCCACCACCAGACCCGGGCGTACATCCACATACCAACCGTAGCGACCGCCTTTGTGCAGCCCCAGAGAAACAAAACTCACAGCCAGCACAATCAGCACCGCTTCGATCAGCACATGGACAAATTCACCCACGGATTGCGTCACTGCTTTGGGTTGGTCTTGCACCTGAACCAAGCTAACACCCATAGGCAAAGTTTTTTCGATACGGGCAGTGGCAACGGCTAAAGCCTTACCCAACTGGATGATGTCTCCGCCCTTAGCCATGGAGACACCTAAGCCAATGACTTCTTTGCCTTGGTGGTGAACTTTCACTGTCGGCGGGTCGACATAGCCGCGGGTCACGTTGGCAATATCACCCAACTTGAATTGCTGGCCCGAGCTGCCGCGAATTGGCATCGCTTTGAGATCGGCCTCCGTATCAAACTGGCCGCCAATACGGATTTGAAAAACGTCCACTGGCGACTGCATGGTGCCCGCGTTTTCCACCGCGTTTTCTTG
>DDYJ01000119.1:0-136 GCA_002347905.1 Comamonadaceae bacterium UBA2237
AATCAAAAGCAGCCCTTTGTGCTTTGGCTATTGTGTATTTTTCCCCAACGGTGTGCGCAGCATGCAAGACTAATTGGTGTTCAGTGCTGGGCTCTGTTTTTTGATAGGCAACGTAGTCATCCACTGCCGCGAAAAA
>DDYJ01000119.1:199-384 GCA_002347905.1 Comamonadaceae bacterium UBA2237
CAAAGTCTTTTGCCTCAGGCCAATTCTTATCGGTTAGTGCCTCGGTGGTGAAACGTGCAATGACATCTGGCTTAATGGTGACTTGACCTTCTGCCCAGTCTTTCAGTGCTTGGAGCCATTTGGCGTAATGGTCCGAACGAACATTTTTGAGCTTTTTCTTGCCTCCGACTTCTTGCAGCGTGGCG
>DDYJ01000119.1:448-1356 GCA_002347905.1 Comamonadaceae bacterium UBA2237
CGGGTTTGCGTTCTGTTGCTGACCAAATGGCTCTAACTTTATTCAGTAAAACATCAGGCGCATTGCCAATGAAGGGCGAGACAGTTTCCAAAGACTGTGCGCTAAGCGGATAAAACCATGCACGCCAATAGTCTTGTACCAATTCACGTTGCAAGTCTTCCGCATTTTCAAGATGGGTTTGCTCAAACAAGTTACGGCTATCCAATGCATGCTGGCTCAGCATGCGTCGTGACCAGCCGTGTATGGTGTAGATTGCTGCATCGTCCATCCACTCGGCGGCGCAATTGAGTTGAATGGCGCAACCCGGCCACGTATCTTTGTCGTAGCTGTCACGAAGGTCGATTAAAAAAGGATCCGCTTTAAAGCCAAGCGGTAGCGGTTTATCTTGTGCACTAGCGTCAAAAAACACAGCAGCTTGGCTTAGACGCGCACGGATACGGTCGCGCAATTCAGCAGTGGCCGCATCGGTAAACGTCATCACCAGAATTTGCGGGGGCAGCAACCCAGCATCGCGTTGGTGACCCAGAACCAAGCGCAGATACAAAGCAGCCAGTGTCCAAGTTTTGCCTGTGCCTGCACTGGCTTCAATCACCTGTCTGCCATGTAATGGCATTCGTAAGGCGTCGAGCTTTTGCGCTTGGAAGGTAGGGGTGGCGTTCGTGTTCATAGGACGGATGTCTCGTCTGCCGTGGTCGGTGCAATAGCAACTAATTTGGCGTGTTGGGCTATGGCGCCATAAAAACGTTGGGACCACATAGGTAAATCGGCTTCTATATCTTCGAAGCCACTAAATACACGTTGTAGGGAACTGCTTTCAGTCAATTCACCGATTCGATGGTGCGAGCCTTCAAATACCTTACGCGCTTCAAAAATTGCATGGGTGTGTAAATCATCCGCGCTGTCATATT
>DDYJ01000119.1:1415-4354 GCA_002347905.1 Comamonadaceae bacterium UBA2237
TTTAGGTTGGCGGACTCTGGTGGCACTGCATCAAATTGCACCACTCCGTTGAGACCAATTTGCACGCTGGTGGTAGATGTACCACTGGCGCATGCCACGAGGTGATGTAACCAAAGGGTAGTCAAGGTGTCTACCCTTGGATGCTGGTTGTTTTCTTTGCCCTCTACAACAGATCCGGCGCGCATTTCAATCTGTAGCCATGCAGACCCACTGCTGTTGGTCCTCCAAATAGAGTGACCATTAGCCCATTCGGCAGAGAAAGCCGTCGAGTCGAACACCCAGCTTTTGGTTTGCGCAGTGAGCGTATTGGGCCAATCTTTCACGACGCCGTCGAAGCGCTTAAGAAGCTCCTCACGTTGATTGAGTAACGCATTTTCTTGTGCTTGGCCAAACCCAGCCATGGCAAGTTGGCCACTTAGCCTTAGCCGTTGCAGCGCTTGCTCTGGGCTGTTAGCTTTGGTGATGGTTTCTGTCAGTAAATATTTGTCCAGATGGTTGAGGGTAAATGGCTCATCTTGGGCACTGGCCTCTTCGGGAGTATCGAGTTGCAAGCGCAATCTGTTGCGTATAAAAATATCTACAGGTTGTTTCAACAGCCTTTGCAAGCTATGAAGCGTTAATTCCCGAGGTGGCTCAGCCTTATGGAGGCCAGGTGATGCGGCAGAAGATTTGGGTTGTTCTTTAGAAACCCAAGCGTTTTGCCAATCCTGAGCGTATGTGGTAACGCCACTGTCTTTGGTGAAGTACTTGGGCGAGAAAGCCTGCAATGGTTGTAGTTGCTTGTCTTTGTCAAATGCTAATCTATCTCCACGCTTCCACACAGCGTTGAGATAGTCGATCAACTGTGCTACCAGAACAGACGGTGGTTTCACCTCATGGTCTGTCGCGCGTCGACCTTGCCAGCTGATGTAGAGTTTTTCACGCGCNNGCACGCCAGAGCGATTGCGATGCTTCTAGTTGGACAGCCTCACTCATCAAATCAAAGTCACGCGGAGTTTGGCTGCGCGGGTAGTCGCCGTCGTTCATGCCAAGCATGCAGACCACTTTGAACGGAATGGAACGCATAGGCATCAGCGTTGCAAACTGCACGCCACCGCCAAAGAAGCGCCGTTGCATAGTGGGTTGTTGTAATTGGGCCATCCAATGCTCACGCACCACAACCAATGGCAAAGGAGTATGTAGCCTTGCCAATTGGCATTCAGTCAGCCAAGTCTCTAAAGGCGCCATGACGCGCTCTATCAAGCNNAATTACTTGGCGTATGTTCTTGTCGTAATGTGGATAAAGCGATTTGTACATGGCGTAACCATTGCAAAAGTCCATCCACCATGCGTGCGTCTAATCCACCAATACCTGATTGCGGTAAGGTGTCTTGCCATGGGTTGGCAACATCGTTAGTGACGCCCGTCGCATAGCCTAAAAGCAAGCGCTCAAGACCGAATAGCCAACTGTTTTGATTGGCGCCAACTAGTTCGGAAGCTATTCCCCAAGTTTTTCGGTGTTGGGTGTCTAAGCCCCAGCGCACGCCGGCACTCTCTAACCACGTATCTAGTTGCAGAATGTCTGCTTCCTCAAGGCCAAAGCGCGCGCGGATGGCATCTACTTCAAACAGACTTTGCCACTCCACGCGGGTGATACGCAGCTGCGGCAATTGCAGCAACATATCTAGTGCTTGCACTATGGGCTCAGTACGGGGTGTGTTGTCCGCAACGCTGTACGGGATATGGCGTGCATCCTGGTTATCAAAACGACCAAACACCGCGTGAATATGCGGTGCAAATATTTCCATATCAGGAACCATAACCATGATGTCGGATGGTTTGAGCCTTTTCTTTTCGTCACACTCTGCCGCTTCATCTAGCCAAGCCAATATGCGGTCGTGTAAGACCTCTACTTCGCGTTGGGCAGAATGGGTTTGGACCATCGTAATGCTGTGGTCTTTTGTAGGAACTTCAACTGGTTGTGGAGGAATTGGCGCGAGATTGAGCAATGCAGACTGCAAGTGTTCTAGTAGGCTCGGTGTACGTTGTGCCTCTACTGCCGAATCGACGGGATCTACAAACACATCTACGCGTGTGAATTGCGATGCGTATCTTTCGACATCGTCAAACGTATCTAGAAGATGTAAATAATCACGCCCATGTTTGCCCCACGCTGCAAGCAAGGGGTTGGTATCGGTATGCAAGGCGTATTGGTCCGCTTCGCTTAATCTGCCATCGGCTTGTGGGACAGGCAAGCCTTCTTTATGCGATTGGCGTTGGCGTACAAGTTTGGCAAGCGGTACTTTGCTCTCGACTATATGGCCCCAGAAATGCTGGCAAGGGTTTTGTACCAACATCAACACTTGGCAAATCCCGCCAAGGGCATGCAAAGCCTCCACAGTTTGCATGGGTAGAGATGTCACGCCAAACACCATCAAGCGTTGCGGGACACCAGCAGGGCGTTGGTTGGGTTCCAACTTATCTATGGCTTGCAGAAATGCTTCATGTACTTCAGAGCGGGAGCGGTAGGCTGTAGCGTGTGAGTGGCTTGCAAGTTGTGTATCTTGTGAAAGATCGTCCAATAAATCACGCCACAACTCAGGCTGCCAGCTTTGTGTACCCAGCAGCGGCAAAGCATTAGTTAAGCTCGCAAGCATACCGCTACTCGTGCGCAATTGGTCTTTGCCACTTGCCCAATCTTTCAGCCAATCCGATCGGTAGTTTTGATAGCCGTCTAGAACGTCGGCGAGTTGTGCGGCCAACTGGTAAGCGCGCCGGTCATTGACGGCATGGTCGCCTAAATAATTTTTCAGCGGTGCGAAGTTGGGCTGATCTAGCAAATCAGGCAAGCGGCGCAGGATGCGCCAGACCAAAGGCGATTTGTCTAGCGGCATATGTGCCGGCACCCTATTGGGCCCCAGCACCGCGCGGTAGATCTGCCAAAGTTTGCGTGAAGGCAA
>DDYJ01000119.1:4481-6510 GCA_002347905.1 Comamonadaceae bacterium UBA2237
TGGTTGCTGTGTAGCACCATGAAACCGGCGGTTTGTTGGTTAGACATATAGGGGGAAGAGGCTAAAACAATTAAACAAACAAGGCTTGCAAGAGGAAGAAGCAATCAGCATACTTTATGACAAGGCTCAAAATGTGAGCCTGCCAAATTCTTAGCAATCAATTAACTAGCTAGATATTAGATATCTAGAAAAAATTCTTATATGCCTTCAGGCTTAATCTGAGCACGCGTTATTACCGGTTTCCAACGCGCCTGCTCTAATTTAATAAACGCTTCAAACTCAGATCTTGTATTGCCAACTGCTAGGGCAGTATCTTGGCTGAGTTTGTCATTCAGGATTTTGCCGCGTGCTGCGGCAATAGCTTCTTTTTCAAGCTTGTCGATATTGGCTTTTGCCATTTTGCTGGGGGCTAGCAATCCATACCACTGCGTCATCTCAAAGCCTTTGTAGCCTTGCTCGGCAACAGTGGGTACATCAGGCAATTGAGGCAAGCGCGAGCTAGTGCCCGTAGCAATGCAACGCAGTTTGCCTGCTTTGATGAATTGCAAAAGAGCTGGAGCACCAACTGCAGCGGCTTGCAAGCGGCCTGCAAGCAAGTCTGTGAGCATGGGGCCTGTGCCGCGATAGGGTACGTGAAGCACGAATATCTCGGTGGTCATTTTTAGATATTCAAATGCCAAATGTCCCGCACTGCCATTACCTGCTGATCCATAGTTAAGTTGCGCTGGATTGGCTTTGGCGTAGGCGACAAACTCTTTCAAGTTTTTCACAGGCAAGTCTGGGTGCACCACATACAGGCTGGGCACTTTAGAGATAAGCGTGATAGGCGTGAAGTCTTTATTGGGCTCGTAAGGCAGTTTGGCAAAGATGTATTGGTTCACTGCCAAGGTTCCGATATGTCCCAAGATAAGCGTGTGTTCGTCCGTTGCGTTAGCGACTTCTTGCATGGCGATATTGCCAGCACCACCCGGTTTATTTTCTACAAATACACTTTGCCCGATGGTTTTGCTCATTTCGCCAGCTAGGGCGCGTGCAACTATTTCTGAACTACCGCCCGGGGCAAAAGGGACAATTAATCGCAGTGGCTTTGTAGGCCATGCCTCTGCGTGTGAAATAACTGGCGCAAAGCCTAGTGCAGAAGCGCTGACGGCCAACAAAAACTGCCGGCGTGTGAGGGTCGTTGGAGAAAATTCGGTTGAATGGGTGATGCGCATAGTCTTGGCACTTTAAGGTTTAAAGCAGTGGTGTAGTTATTCGCGTTTTAGGCCGTGGGCCTTGACATGCGAAACAACTGTTCGGGTCCTACGCTGAAATAATCTGCAGGACCACCTCCGCGCATCACATGCTGAGCACTGGCGGTGTCGTAAATACCGTCTTTGAGTAAGCGCTCGTCAATGTGTATACCCACAACTTCACCAAATACCATCCATGAATTGACCTTTTGCTGGTCATGCCCTTGTAACTGAATAATTTGTGAGCATCGACATTCAAAGGCAACAGGGCTCTCGAGAACACGAGGGACTTGCACGATATTGCAAGTTTGTGGGGTGAGTTCTGCCAATTCAAACTCATTGATGTCAGGTGGAACAGGGGCACAGGTTTTGTTCATCGCCTCAGCTAGTGGAAGCGTGACCAAATTCCAGACGAATTCACCTGTCTCTTGCACATTGCGTAAGGAGTCTTTGGCGCCGACACTGCAAAATCCAACGATAGGTGGAACATAGTTAAACGCATTAAAAAAACTGTAGGGCGCTAAATTCAAAATACCGCTGGCACTTTTTGTGGAAACCCAGCCGATCGGGCGGGGGCCTACGATGGCATTGAATGGATCATGAGGCAAACCGTGCCCATTTCGGGGTTCATAAAAAATTGTCATGGGCAGCAGTCAGTTTGAAAAGATTCAAAAAACTCAAGAGTTACCGGTTTCGGCTAGTTTTTTCTCTTCTTTGATTTGTTCGGCTATCGCTTGTACTTGGTCGTCCGACATGCCAAGTTTGGCTTGCATGATTTTGAGCTTGGCTTGTTCTTC
>DDYJ01000119.1:6551-7810 GCA_002347905.1 Comamonadaceae bacterium UBA2237
TAGGCAGTTGACACCACACCAGTCAAGATAGCAGCTAGTGCAATCGACAAGATTTGCGTGAAGATGACCAAAATAGTGCCAATGAACGTGACGGGATCTACATTACCCCAACCCGACACAATAGTGATTACAAACCAATGCATCGCAGCAGGTATGGAAGGAAACACTTCGGGTTGCTTGTGACCTTCAATGATGTAGATCAAAGAGGAAAACAACAAGCAACTTATAAATAACAAAAAGACAGCCGAAGAGAAAGAATCGCGCTCGGCTTTCACAGCGGCCACCATATCGTCAAACGCACTGTTATAGCGTGAGAGTTTGAAAATCCGAAGCAAGCGGAACATTCGCAAAACGCGCAAATCTGCGCCTGGCAATATCAGTTGTAAATAAAACGGCACTGTGCTGACAAAATCGATGATCCCGTAGAAGCTAAACAAATACTCTTTGCGTCCCTTCCACTCTGAACCGTCTTCGTCGTGCAGGTATTTTTCGCCATACGACCATACGCGCATAACAAATTCCACTGAAAAAACAGCAACACTAAATAAATCAAAGGCGTGGAACTCGGCCTCAAACGCTTCATGAATTTCAGGAACCGATTCCAAGATAATGCCGATGACATTGGCAACAACCAATAAAGCTACGAAGACTTCCACAAAGTGGCTGTATTTATCAGGGACAGCACCGTCCATGATTTCATAAGCTCTTCTACGAATGCGTTGGATAGCGATCATGTTGGATTAGCTCTTCATGGCGGTCTTATTTTGTGCGCGTTGCAACATGGCCTCTACTTGCACATCGGTGAGTCTGTAATGGGCCTGAAGGCGCTTGAGTGTTTCTTTTTCTTCGTCGGTGACAACGCCATCGGCAAATATCTCGCGAATTTGCGCTTCGAAAGCAGCTTTTTTGCGTGCCACTTGGTTGGAGAAAGCAGAAGCCACGATACCCGTCATGATGGCGGCCATACATACGCCCAAAAAGCCGGTCATCAACGCAATAACTTCGCCGGCTTTGGTCACAGGNNCCAGTCACAAGGGCCACGATTTCACCGGCTTTTGTGACGGGCTCGACATTACCGTAACCCGATGTGATGGTGATGATCGACCAGTAGATCGAGTGTGGAATAGTGCCGAAGAATTCAGGTTGCTCATGGCCTTCGGCGAAGTGCATCAGCGAAGCCGATACAACGGTTGCTATGGTCAGTAAGAAAACAGCCGAACCAAAAGCTTGTCTTTCAGAGTACACCGCTTGAAACAAAT
>DDYJ01000119.1:7856-10630 GCA_002347905.1 Comamonadaceae bacterium UBA2237
GCATGGTGGCGAAGAAGTCGACCAAGCCAAACGGGCTGAAGATGTATTGGCGGCGACCTTTCCAGCTTCCACCTTCAGACTTTGAATATTTAGCACCCAAAGACCATACGCGCGCGATGTATTCCGTGGTGAAGAACATCACACTCCAGAACTCGAGTTCGTGAAAGAAGTCTTTGTAGATAGCGTGTATTTCAGGCACAGAATCCAAGATAACCGCAGAGCAGTTAACCAGCACCACAATGGTAATAGCGAGTTCTACCCAACGGCTGGCTACATGGTTGGGCGAGCCATCCATGATCTCCATCAGGGTATGTTTGAAACCAGAAGTCATTATTTTTAAAGAGAGATGTGCTGAAACAAACGCTTTAAAGAATAGGCCACCCTTTATAGGGAGTGGCGTGTAGTTTAAAAAGCAAGTAGCAACAGATTTATAACGATTTGTTTTGAATCTTGTGCCACAAGTCTAGTTCGTACTCAGACAAGCGGTGCTTGTCAGCGGCAAGCCTTTCAAACTCACCTTGGTCCGTATGGACACCAAGTTGGCGGATTTGACCCAACAAAGTTTTGAAATGCTCCACAGCGAGTTCAGGTTTTTCTGCAATTTTGTGAACAGGCCAAGGATTTCGTTCTTCGAGTTCGTGTTCTTTGATCACGGTTTCGATCAATGCGTTCACCTCTTCAATCGTCAGGTGTAGGCGCTTGGCTTCTCTGCGAATCACTATGGCCTCTTCTTCATCGATATGACCATCTTTCAAAATGGCGAATAAATTAGCTTTCAAAGCATCACGCTCTTTTGCCAATTCGTCACTGAAGGCGGAAGCCAGCAAGGCAGCAGGGATAGCAAAAATACCAATACCCACCAGCGCCATAACGGTTGTCATGGCACGACCTATCGGGGTCACGGGTGAAATATCGCCGTAACCCACTGAGGCCAATGTAATAACTGCCCAGTAGATAGAGTTGGGAATGTTGTCAAATTTCTCAGCCTGGGCTTCGTGTTCGAATAAATAACCCAAGCTCGCGGTGAGAACCACCAGCAACATCATGATGAATGCAGCGGAGCTGATCATTGGCCACTCGCGTTTGATCACTCGGAACAAAGTAACCGTTGCGTCATTGCCGCGTGTGAGTTTGAGCAATCGAGCGAGACGGAAGACTCGCAAGAAACGCAAGTCGATCAGGTGATGCAAGAAGACTTCTAAGAAGAAGGGCAAGATTGCCAAAAAGTCGATGAAAGTTGAAGGCGTTTTGGCTTGCTTGAAACGGCCACTGATTGCGCCTTTGAAGCCCGGTTCTTCCACGCATGAGTAAATGCGCATGGCATATTCGATCGTGAAAATACCCACAGCAACAGCATCTAGCACCACAAATTGCATGTTTAAGACATACGAAATGCTGTGAACAGATTCCAAGATCACGGACAAAACGGACAACAAAACCCAAACCGCAATGAACACCTCAAAAATAACTTGAGCAGTTCCACCAAATGGGCTTGGGAAAACCAAGGCATGCACTTTTTGACGGAAGGTTCGTCCTTTGTTGAGTTCTTTAAACTCAGCGATGGCAGGAATGATGATACGAAAGAGCTTCATGATCCGCAGTAGCCGCAAGAACCGCAAAACGCGCAAGTCGAGGTCGACGCCTAACAACTTCAGATAGAACGGCGCAATCGCAAAGAAGTCAATGATGGCAAAAGGACTTTTGATGTAAGCAAAGCGCGCGTGCTTACGGGTTTTGAATTCTTCATCTTCTGGGGCTAAATAGAAGCGCAGGAGGTATTCGATGGTGAACACCACGACTGAAAAAATATCAAAAATTTCAAACCAGAACTGGTTTGGTTCAAAGACAGCTGGAACATGCTCGAATACCAAAGAAAACAAGTTGGCAATGATGAGCAAGCTGATCCATTTGTCCAAGGATTTTTGATAGTTGCCTTCAATATTGGGGTCTAAAAGCCACGCATACAGCCACTTGCGCATTGGCAAGTCTTTGGGTATGTTGGCTTCTTTTTCCTCTTGTCCAAGGAGCGCGTGAACGTCGAGGTTCTTTAAGAATTGGTCTTTAGATCTTTCCATAGGTCACCTCAGAATTCAAATTCAGCCACTTTGATGGCATAACCGCCTTTGTCGCATACCGAGACGCGCAACTGCATCTTGTAATCGATGGCGTCCGTTTCGACTAATTGCGACCCCACAAAGGGAATAGCAGAACCAGGTGGTGTAGGCATTAAATCTTCTATCACTATGGCACCAGATGTGGAA
This sequence comes from Comamonadaceae bacterium UBA2237, assembly GCA_002347905.1. Classification (GTDB taxonomy): domain Bacteria; phylum Pseudomonadota; class Gammaproteobacteria; order Burkholderiales; family Burkholderiaceae_C; genus Limnohabitans. The sequence continues at coordinate 10,118 of DDYJ01000119.1, forward strand.
ATGTCTGTAGGAATGCATTTCTCAATCAATTGCGGAGCTTTGCCAGTAAAAGCATTGATCTGATCTTTGAGCTCGGTGTTCTTCAAGATGAAGTCAAGACAAGGGCCCCAAGTGCCTAAGACGGGGGTATCCGACTTGGCGGGATCACCAGAGGGTTTTACACCGCCCTTACAAGTCTCAATTTTGTAGTCAGCTTCAAATCGCTTGGCGCCTTGTTCGGTTAACCAAGTAACCCATTCTTCTCCGTTGGTTTTGGCAACTTCGGTTTTACGACCTTCGGTGAAATTCATGATGCCTAACCAAGTGACAGCAACAACAATGAATGCCATGAACAACAAAAACCAATAGTTGATGCCCGTGTCTACTTGAGGGTGTGGATGACCGGATGATGTTTCCATAATGTTTTAGCAGTTAGATGCGGAAAATCAACTTTATTGATAAAACCAACAAAGTCAACCGAGGGAAAAACATGATAACGGATTAGTTTGACGAGCTTCTGTGCGCCCAAGCGGT
>DDYJ01000119.1:10672-11070 GCA_002347905.1 Comamonadaceae bacterium UBA2237
AGACCCATTTGCATCGCAGAACCAGCAGATATTAGTAAATACCCGATCCCTTCATTTGCAGCTGTCATTTCAGAAACGGTGGTCCCCACAAAAGCCAAGGTGATGGCCACCTTGAGCGAACCGTAAAAGTACGGCATGGAGCGAGGCAAACCAACTTTCACCAACACATCCCAACGCTTGGCACCCAATACGCGCAGCACATCTTCCAACTCAGGCTCGAGCGTGGCCAAACCCGTTGCAATATTGACCATGATCGGAAAAAAACTAATCAAGAAAGCTGTCAATACCGCTGGGCCCACGCCAATGCCAAACCAAACTACCAAAATAGGCACGAAGGCCGCTTTAGGTAGGGCATTAAAACCTGTCATCAAAGGATAGACCGCTGCATAGGCCAAGCG
>DDYJ01000134.1:0-3994 GCA_002347905.1 Comamonadaceae bacterium UBA2237
CATCGGTATCGCCCAGCACGACATGCCCATCGCAGAAGCTGGAAAGCTCTACACCTTGTTGACCATTGGAGACGGCTTGGTCGCGCAAATCCCATCTCTCTTGCTGTCTTTGGCCACCGCTATCGTCGTGACCCGTGTGACGACCACCGAGTCGATCACTGAGCAGGCCTCCCACCAGTTGGCCAATCCCACCGCACTATTTATATCTGCCGCCATTTTGGTCATCTTGGGCATGGTGCCCGGCATGCCTCACCTGATGTTCATTACTTTGTCCGCTGCCGCTGCAGGTTTGGGCTTGATGATCCTCTCGAAAGAAGTACAAGAAGAACAAGCGGTGCAGGCCGAAAAAGAAGCCGCTACCACCGACGCTCCCAAAGAACTCGACTGGGACGATGTCGACCAAGTCGACCTCATCGGTTTGGAAATTGGTTACGGCCTCATTCCATTGGTCAACGCCGAAACCGGGGGTGAACTGATGTCGCGCGTCAAAGGCGTGCGCAAGAAACTCTCTGCCGAGTTGGGCTTTCTGGTCCAACCCGTGCGTATCCGTGACGACCTCAATATTGACCCAGACTCTTACAACATCGTGCTCAAAGGCGTTGTGCGTGGCAAAGGCGAAGTCAAAGTTGGTCGCGAATTGGCGATTAACCCAGGGCAGGTCTACGGCCAGCTCGAAGGCATCGCCACCCGCGAACCAGCATTTGGTTTGGAAGCGGTGTGGATCGAACCTTCACAACGCGACCAAGCCCGTACCTTGGGCTACACCGTGGTCGATGCGGCCACCGCTATCTCGACCCACCTTAATAAAGTCTTGCGTGAAAACGCGGCCGACTTGCTCAGCCACGATGAAACCCAACAACTGCTCGACAAACTTGCGTCCAAGTCACCAAAGATTGTCGAAGACCTGGTCCCCGGCAAATTGTCTTTGGGCATCTTGACCCGTACTTTGCAAAACCTGTTGCAAGAGTCGGTCTCGATCCGCGACATGCGCACGATTGCCGAAGCCTTGACCGAAGCCAGCACCCGCACCCAAGACCCCGAACAACTCACTGCCATCGTGCGTCCCAAGTTGGGCCGCATGATCATGCAAAACCTGATCGACGGCGACAACAGCTTGCAAGTCATGACCTTGGAGCCTACGCTCGAGCAGTTGCTGCACAACGTATTGCAACAAAGCCAGCCAGGCCAGCCGGTTGTGATGGAGCCCACGTTGGCCGAAAACCTATTTGCTGCGTTGCGCGAAGGTTCGCGCGCTGTGGAAGACATGGGACACCCCGCCGTGTTGGTGGTCTCGCCTGTGATCCGCGGTTGGCTCTCCAAAGCTGCACGCTTCCGTGTGAACGATTTGACGGTGCTCTCGTACAGCGAAATCCCAGATGACCAAGCCGTCAAAGTGATCCACACGGTGGATGCTAAAAACAAAAACGACTGATTTAAACCATTGACCAAGACAGAGTGAGCAACTTATGGAACTCAAACGAATCCTCGCCCGCAATGCACGAGCCGCCAATGAAAAGGCGATCGCGCAATACGGTCCTGACGTGCTGGTCATTTCCAGCAGCCAGGTCAATGGCCTGACCGAACTCATCGTGGCAGTCGATCTTCCAGCGCTCACTACGGAAGAAGCAGAACCGTTTCTCAAAACAGAATTTGCGAACACCTCTAATAAAGAACCCGCCAGCAAATTTGATGTGCTCTTGGGTAAAACATTAGAAGACAACAAGCGCCAAGCGCGTGAACGCCAAGCCACCCAAGTGGCTAAGCCCATCATTCAAGTCAATCCGAAAGCCGAACCCGTCAAAGCCAAAGTCACAGCCAAGCCTGTAACCAAAGCAAAAGCCAGTGAAGCCGAACAAGAAATCCGCGACCATGAAATGGTGCGCGGGCGTGAAATCGTCGAACTCGTGCGTGAAGAGCTTGCTTCTTTGCGCCGCGAATTCAAACTCAGCCAACAAATGGCGACGTGGCAGGGCACCATGCCTTTGCCACCCGCTTTGACACCTTTGCGCGATGCACTCAATGACGCGCCGATCCCAGTCGCTTTACGCGCTTTGTTGATCGACAGCATCAAAGACCACGACAATATGGCGGACGCCAAACTCGCGTTGCAAAACCAACTCACCCATGCGGTCGAGCAAGAGCAATCAGCCATGCCAACCTCAGGCGTTCATGTTTTGGTCGGACCTTCTGGCGCTGGTAAATCCATGATGGTCGCGCGTCTTGCGCAAGCGGCCTCATTGGCACACGGCAGTGAAAAAGTCATGGTCATCAGTTACCACGACCAACGCGCTGGCGCTTGGAACCAAACCCAGTTGCTCAGCGCCCAGTCAGGCGTTGACAGTTTCCGTGCCATCAACATCGGCACATTGAAGCTGCTGCTCGAAGAACATGCCAGCCGCCGTTTGATCTTGATCGACACCTCAGGTGTGCAAATGCAAGAACGTTTGAATGAAATCCGTGGCTTGCAACAACACATTGGCTTTCATGCCGTGGTTCCCGTTGACGCATCGGCCGCCACCTTGCGCCGACTGTTCGAGAACAACGACAACACCTGGTCGAGCTTGATGCTCAGCAAGTTGGACGAGTCCAGCCAACCTTGGGCTTTGTTACAGTTTTTGACCGAAAAATCGTTGCCAGTTTCGGTCGCCAGCCAAGGCGAGCGCACCAGCGACTTGGTCGAAGCTGTCGCCATGGCCGATTTGGTCAAGCGTGCGCTCGACAATTTAGTGTTGCCAGAAAACACCACGCAAGCTGAAACGACCCAAGCTGCCTCGCTGGGTGCGTTGACGGTGAATAAGTTGCAGAAAATTGCCGCCCATTACCAAACTGAAAGCACAGGCCTGACCCATGAGTGAACCACGTAAAACAGAAGTCATCGGCATCGCCAGTGGCAAAGGAGGTGTGGGTAAAACCACGACTTCAGTCAACCTTGCGGTCGCATTGCGGCAGTTGGGCCACAGCGTGATGTTGTTTGACGCTGATCTGGGTTTGGCCAACGCACAAATCGCTTTAGGTGCACGTGCCGAATACAACCTTGGCCACTTCTTGGCAGGTCAAAAAACCATGCAAGAAATCATGCTCACCACACGCCAAGGTATCAAGCTGATTCCTGGTGCCTCAGGTATGCAAGAACTCGCAGGTTTGAGCCAGTTACAAGCTGCCAGCATCGTGCAATCGTTTGGTGCTTTGACAGACGAAGTTGATTTCTTAATTGTCGATGTGGCTGCAGGCATTTCGCCATCGGTTTTGTCTTTCCTATCCGCTTGTCAGCGTCGCTTCATCGTGGTGAAAGACGATCCCTCTTCCATCGCGGATGCCTACGGCACCATCAAAATCCTTAGCAAAGAAATGGCTTTGGACGAGATTTACCTCTTGCCCAATATGGTGGGCAGCCAAACCGAAGGCTGGAAACTCTATAAAAAACTCAATGACGTCTGTGTGCGTTTCTTGGGTGAATCGGTGCACTACCTGACGTCGATCGAAGAAGACGAAATGGTTTTGCGGGCCTTGAAGAAATACCAGTCGGTCATTGAGATGGCGCCTGGTTCTGCTGCTTCGCGCGACTTTATGCGTTTGGCAGAGGCTTGTACCCACTTGCGTCCTATTGACCAAGCGTCGGGCGGTATGCAATTTTTCATGGAGCGGCTGATTCTTGGCAATCCGTCGGAACAAGTATGAAAGCACTTTCACCCCTAGAAATGTACGGCGGCTGCAAGCCACCAGGCGAAGAATTGGTCATGGCCCATTTGGGTTTGGTCAAACGTGTCGCCTTGCATCTCAAAGCGCGTATTCCGGCCTTTATGGAGCTCGACGAACTCATTCAGGTCGGCATGATTGGCTTGCTAGAAGCCTCGCGCGCATTCGACCCCGTCAAAGGCGTGGAGTTTGAAAATTTCGCCCACAGCCGAGTGCGTGGCGCCATGCTCGACGAGGTGCGTCGCTTGTCTTTCTTGCCCCGCTCTGCCGTGGCATTTAACAAGTCGCACAACGAATC
>DDYJ01000134.1:4020-6753 GCA_002347905.1 Comamonadaceae bacterium UBA2237
GCTGACTACATGGGCAAAGATTTAGAAGACTTCCACCGTGAACGCGGCAAAGCCAAGCGCTTCGAGACCTATTCGATGGAAGTCGTCACCGAAGAGGTGATGGCCATCGCCGACGATGCATCGCAACAACCCGACGTCATCGTCGAAGAAGCTGAGTTCATGGACGCGGTGACCGATGCGATTGCAGAGTTGCCCGAGCGTGAACAACTGGTCATGCAACTCTACTACGTCGAAGAATTCAACCTCAAAGAAATTGGCGAAACCCTTGGCGTTAGCGAGTCGCGCGTGAGTCAAATCTTGTCCTCGGTGGTCAAGAAATTACGCGGCACGCTCAAACTGGAGAACGCAGGAACAGAAGCCGTCAAAGTCAGGAGAGCAGCATGAGTAATTTCATGATGAACATGATCTCTTGGGTCTTGCTGTTGTTGGTGATACTTACCTTGTATTTGATCGATAAGGTCAATCACCTTGCTCAACTTTACGAAGCACCCAAGCCAGAAATGCCGCCCCTGCCAGAACCAGAGCCGCCAAGCGATATCTTGTTTGCAGGCTTAGAAGGCAAAAAATTATGGGATGCCATGAACGGCAAAACCGTAGAAGGCTTCGATGCCAGTTTGATCGATGCCTTGCGCGCCCACTACGAACCTATCTTGCGTGAGCACATCACACTCGCCTTCAAAGACGGTCTAGAGGATGTGGACGGCAGCGAAAGCCGCGTGCCTAGTTCAGAGCGCCGTGTCACGACTTTGCGTGGACACATCCAATCGTGGTTGCCACCGCAACATTTGGGCAGTATTTACCGCTCGGCACTGGAGTATGCAGGTTCCTACAAGAAAAATCCGCAGTCTCAGGTGCTAGAGCGTTTGAAGCAAACCATCGACAGCGTGACAGGCATGTTGTACCAGCGTGCCAATATTCCGTTGGAAGTGCCTTTCTCTGAATTCTTGTTCGACTTGGCAAAAGAAGACGAAGTTCAAGACGAACACCAAGAAGAAGTTAAAGAAGAAACCAAAGACGACGCTGTTCTTGCGTTGACCGATGAATCCGAGCAGGTCAACCCATTGGACGCTGACGCTTTGGCCCGAATGCAAGCGGAACAACTCGCCCAAGGGTTGGAGCAAGTGCAGCAGTACGAAGACTTGCANNCCGCGTCTTTGACCTCAAGTTTGGATACACGCCTCCGATACTCTCTGTGTAAGCAAAAGAATCACAGGAGTTACTTCAAATGCGTGCTAATTCAAGAGCTATTCAAAGTTACGGTGATGTCAAAGTCGGCACTGGTGTCGCCAATGCCAGCAACGTTCAACTCATTCAGATGTTGTTTGATGGTTTGTTGGAGAGCATGTCGGCGACCCGTGGCCATATTCAGCACAAAAATATTCAAGAAAAATCCAAATCGATTGCACGTGCAAGCCGCATCGTTTTGGGCCTGCAAGGCGCTTTGGATTTTGAAAAAGGCGGCGACTTGGCCAACAACCTCAATGAGTTGTATGGCTATGTCACCCGTCGTTTGTTACACGTCAATGCCCATAACGACTTGGTCGCCTTGGATGAGATCCAAGGATTGATGCGCGAGATCCGTGATGCCTGGGAAGGTGTACCGGCTTTGGTCCCTCAAATGGCTAAGCCATTGAGCTTGGTGAACTGAGAAATCAGTTACCCTTAGCGGGGTTGGAAAGTTAAGCAGGCACATCCGAGAATTCCTCTTGGATGTGCCGAACTGCATTTGGAGTGAGAGATGACAGCAATTATTGGTTTGGTCGTATTGATGATCTGCGTTTTCGGAGGTTTCGTGATCGCCGGCGGCAGCTTGGCGCCCATTATCAAAGCCGCTCCTTATGAGGGCTTCATCATTGCAGGTGCCGGTATCGGCGGCATGATCACCGGCAACTCCGGAGTGATTTTCAAAGGTGCGATGGGTGGTTTTGGTCGTGTGATCAAAGGCCCGATGTACACCAAAGACGACTACGTCGCCATCATCGCCGTGATCTCCAAACTTATGAAAACCTTGAAAGCCGAAGGTGCAGTGGCGATGGAATCCCACGTCGAAAATCCGGAGGCCAGTGCGATTTTTGGCGAATGCCCNNGGCACTTTAAGCCCCTACGCAGTGGAAGACGTGATGACCGCGTCGATCAAACTGCACCACCACAACGAAATGAAAAACGCTGACGCGATTGCCACTCTCGCGGGCGCATTGCCTGCGCTGGGAATTGTGGCCTGTGTGTTGGGTGTGGTGAAGACCATGGGCGCGATTGACCAACCTCCACCTGTGTTGGGTGCCCTGATTGGTGGCGCCTTGGTGGGTACGTTCCTCGGGGTGTTCTTGGCTTACGGTATTTTTGAGCCGTTTGGTAGCCGTTTGAAGCAAATCATTGATGAAGACGGCGAAGTGCTCAACGTGGCCAAGCAAATTATTTTGGGCAATATGCATGGCTACCCCGTGCCTCTGATCATTGAGGCGGGACGCGTGTGTATCAGTCACCACAACCAGCCAACTTTCGGTGAAATCTTCGACGCGCTGAGGAAGTAATGGCTGACGAAGAAAAAGACCCCAATGCGCCGGCGGAGGCGCTGGCACCGGTCATCATCATCAAGAAAATCATTGATGATGGACACGGTGGTGCGCATGGTGGTGCTTGGAAAATTGCGTTGGCCGACATGATGACGGCGATGATGGCCTTCTTCTTGTTGATGTGGCTGTTGGGCGCGTCCAACGACGACCAACGCAAAAG
>DDYJ01000107.1:0-1455 GCA_002347905.1 Comamonadaceae bacterium UBA2237
CCAAGTAGTCGCAATTTGCGGCGAGTTCGGCGGGCGTTGGGTAGAAGGTGTAAGGCAATTCCGCGCGTTTGCTGCGGGCGGTGTAGGCGATAGACATATTGAATGCCAAGGCACGTTGCGCAATGGCTTGGCCAATGCGCCCGATGCCCACGATGCCGATACGTGCACCAGAAACTTTGCGTGCCAGAGGCATAGGCCCGCCAGTCCATTTGCCGTCTTTCACATAGCGGTCTGCGGAGGGTAATTGGCGGGCGGCGCTGAGCATCAGGCCAATCGCCAAGTCGGCAACATCGTCGTTCAATACTTTGGGCGTGTGCGTCACCATCACATTGCGTGCTTTGGCCGCGGCGACATCGACGCCGTCATAGCCAACGCCGAAAACAGAGATGATTTCAAGCGCGGGCAGTTGTGCAATCAGAGACGCGGGAACTTTGGATTCACCGCTGGCTGCGATGCCGCGGATTTGCGGAGCTAGCTTGGCAAAAGCAGCGGGATCTGTCTCGTACAGGCGGTCATGCAACTTGAAAGCGGCATGCAACTGGGGTTCAAGAAAGGGCGAGAGTTTGGTGACGGACAAGATGTCGATGGCTGGCAAAGTAGGCTCCTAGGGCTTTCACGGGGTAAAGAATCAATGGTCATACCATAATATGCTTGCTCGCCCCCATTCAAGACTCGGGGAAACCAGTAATAGCGAGACAACATGACGGATAAACCCAAAAAACGCCCCGAAGATTTACGTAGCCAGCAATGGTTTGGCCGACAAGACAGAGACGGTTTTGCTTACCGCAGCTGGGTCAAAGGCAAAGGCGTACCGCACGACCAATTCGACGGACGCCCCGTCATCGGTATTTGCAACACCTTTAGCGAACTCACTCCCTGTAACTCCCATTTCCGAACTTTGGCCGAACAGGTCAAGATCGGTGTTTACGAAGCGGGCGGTTTTCCCCTCGAGTTTCCGGTGATGTCATTGGGCGAAACTTTGTTGCGTCCAACCGCCATGTTGTATCGCAACTTGGCGTCTATGGACGTGGAAGAAAGCATTCGCGGCAACCCAATCGACGGCGTCGTGCTGTTGATGGGCTGTGACAAAACAACACCCGCTTTGTTAATGGGCGCATCGAGCGCCAACTTGCCAACCATTGGCGTGAGCGGCGGGCCGATGCTAAACGGCAAATGGCGCGGCCAAGAATTGGGCTCGGGCACCGGCGTGTGGAGCATGAGCGAACAAGTGCGCGCTGGTACCTTGAAATTACAAGACTTCTTCGAAGCCGAGAGCTGCATGCACCGCAGCCACGGCCATTGCATGACTATGGGCACCGCGAGCACCATGGCCAGCATGGTCGAAGCTTTGGGCGTAGGCTTGCCTGGAAATGCGGCATACCCAGCCGTAGACGGACGCCGTAATGTGCTGGCGCGTGAAGCGGGCCGACGCATTGTGCAATTGGTGCATGACGA
>DDYJ01000107.1:1483-4076 GCA_002347905.1 Comamonadaceae bacterium UBA2237
ATTGCAGGCCGCTTAGGTGTGCCTTTGAGCATCGACGACTTTGACCGTTTGGCCAGCGAATTGCCTTGCTTGGTGAACCTCCAGCCTTCGGGTCAGTACTTGATGGAAGACTTTTGCTATGCAGGCGGATTGCCTGCGGTAATGAAAGAAATCGCACACCTCTTGCATACCGAAGTGGTCACCGCCAACGGCAAAACCGTCGGTCAAAACGTGGCCGATGCGCAGAACTACAACACAGAAGTTATCAAGCCATTTGCCCAGCCATTCAAGGAAAAAGCCGGTATTGCCATCTTGCGCGGTAACTTGGCGCCACGCGGTGCGGTGATCAAACCTAGCGCCGCAACGCCAGCCTTAATGACCCACACCGGACGCGCTGTGGTGTTTGAAACCAGCGATGACTTCCACGCCCGCATCGACGACGAAAACTTGGATGTCGACGAAAACTGTATCTTGGTGCTCAAAAACTGCGGCCCCAAAGGCTATCCTGGCATGGCCGAGGTAGGCAATATGCCGCTACCACCCAAAGTCTTGCGCAAAGGCATTACCGATATGGTGCGCATCAGCGACGCGCGCATGAGCGGAACGGCCTATGGCACGGTGGTGCTGCACACCGCACCAGAAGCTGCCGCTGGCGGCACTTTGGCCTTGGTACAAAACGGCGACATGATCACCTTAGACGTGCCAAAGCGCAGTTTGCATTTGCATGTGGATGACGCAGAGTTGGCCAAGCGACGCGCAGCATGGAAGGCGCCCGCGCCGGCCATGGACAGCGGTTACTGGAAGCTCTACATCGACCATGTGCTGCAAGCCGACGAGGGCGCAGACCTAGACTTTTTACGCGGCATGCGCGGCGCAGCCGTTCCTAAAGACAACCATTAAAAAAACACTATTTGTATAAAGAGGAATTGAGATGACAAAGATAGCAATCGTGACGGGCGCGAGCTCTGGTATTGGCAAAGCCTGCGCGCTCGGACTTTTGAAAGACGGCTGGAAAGTAGCCTTGATTGGCCGCCGCGCTGATGCCTTGCAAGCCACGGTAGACGCCGCTGGCGAGCACAAAGCCAATGCCTTTGCGGTGCCGACCGACGTGTCGAAAGAAGAAGACGTCACCAAAATGTTTGCTGCAGTAGTAGCCAAGTTTGGCCGTGTCGATTTGTTGTTCAACAACGCAGGCGTGTCTATTCCTTACACCTTGCCCGGCGATATGTCTGGCGAGACATGGCGCCAAGCGGTCGGCGTGAACTTGCATGGCCAGTTTTATTGCCTGTCGCATGCTTTCAAGCAAATGCAGACGCAAACCCCACAAGGTGGCCGCATCATCAACAACGGATCGATCTCGGCCCATGCCCCACGCCCTGGCTCTATTGCCTACACCGCGACGAAGCATGCGATCAGCGGATTGACCCGCGCCGCGAATTTAGATGGCCGCGCATTTGATATTGCCGTTGGTCAAATCGACATCGGCAATGTGGCCAGTGATATGACAGAGCGCATGGTCAAAGGCGTGCACCAAGCAGACGGCACAATTAAGCCAGAAGCGCGGATGGACATGTCGGCTGTGGTCGAGACATTCTTGACGATGGCACGTTTGCCGCTGTCGGCCAATATTTTGTTCACTACTGTCATGGCAACCAAGATGCCATTTGTGGGTCGCGGTTAAGCAGGCAAACGCAGCGCGTGTTTTTCTGGCATCTCAGCAAGACGCTTGATCCATTAACTTTTCAATACATAGCCTTCATCTTTTATGCAAGACGTGGTCACCTTGGGCGAAGCCATGGTCTTGCTGGCCGCCGCTGAGCCAGGTGCATTGGCGCAAGTCAAGCATTTCACCAAGCACACGGCTGGCGCCGAAACCAATGTGGCGGTGGGTTTGTCACGTTTGGGCTATCGCGTGTCGTGGGTCAGCCGATTAGGTGACGATTCGATGGGCCACTATTTGCGCGCTTGTTTTGAAGACGAGGGTATCGATTGCAGTCAGGTTGAGATGGTCGAAGGTGGCAAGACCGGCATGATGTTCAAAACTTTGAGCGTGGCAGGCAGTGACCCAACGATCGAATACCACCGTAAAGACTCGGCTGCGAGCCAATTGCGCGTGAAGGATGTGGATTGGGCTTGGTTTGAGCAGGCGCGCCATTTGCACACTACCGGTATTTATCCAGCGCTTAACGCCAACACTTGGGAGGTAACGCATTCTGCGATGGAGCGCATACGTGCCAAAGGCAAGAGTGTGAGTTTCGATCCGAATTTGCGCCCAGCTTTGTGGTCAAGTACCGATGCGATGCGTGCATCGATCAATGCTTTGGCGGCGAAAGCGGATTGGGTGTTTCCTGGTTTGCAAGAAGGCCAACTCCTAACGGGAAAAGACACTCCCGCCGACATCGCTGCGTTTTACCGCGCCCAAGGGGCTAAGTGCGTGGTGGTGAAATTAGGCGACGCTGGCGCGTATTACGACAGCGATGCTGGCGCGGGACGTGTGCCTGCATTCCCTGTCGCGCAAATCGTGGACACCGTGGGTGCGGGAGACGCATTTGCCGTCGGCGTCATCAGCGGTTTGTTAGAAAAATTACCCCTGCAAAAAGCAGTGGAGCGCGCC
>DDYJ01000107.1:4159-5955 GCA_002347905.1 Comamonadaceae bacterium UBA2237
ATGGCAAAAAACTTGATTGCCAAAGGCCAAAAACTGGCGATCACGGTTCACAAACAACGCGATCGCGTGAAAGATTTGTTGGACGCAGGCGCCACCTTGGCCGACAACGCTGCTGCCTTGGGGGCAACTTGCGACATCGTGTTGATTTGCGTGACGGGTTCGCCGCAAGTGGAAGCCGTGGTTGCTGGACCCGATGGTTTGTTGAGCAAGCCCAAAGCAGGTTTGATCATCGTGGATTGCTCCACCAGTGAGCCCCACTCCACCACCCATTTGCGTGAACTCGCGCACAGCAAAGGCGTGGTGTTTGTAGATGCCCCTTTGGCGCGTTCACCCGTTGAGGCGGAGGCCGGTCGACTGAACATCATGGTCGGCGCCAACCAAGCCACATTCGCCAAGATCGAGCCTGTACTCAAGTGCTGCGCAGAAAACGTGTTCCATGTGGGCGAGCCAGGTGCTGGACACGCGATCAAATTGCTCAACAACTTCATCGGCCAAGCGATTGTGGCCGCCACTGCCGAAGCCTTCGCAGTGGGCAAGCGCGCTGGCATCGACCTCAAGCAACTCGTCTCGTTGATCAGTGCCGGCCCTGTGAATTCAGGTTTATTCCAGGCCGTGTCTAAAACACTCGATGGCGATATGGACGGCTTGAAGTTCGAACTCGACAACGCCCGCAAAGACGTTCGCTACTACACCCATTTGGCTGAAGGTATGGCGGTACCTACCATGATGGGCGAGGCCGTGCACCAGTCGCTGAGCATGGCTAGCGCTTTGGGCTTTGGTAAAAAATACGTGTCGTCGATGGTCGAAGCGCAAGAGCGCATCAATGGCATCGAGCTAGTGCCCAAAAAATAATTGCAACCAAGGAATACCAACATGAGTAACCGTTTAGCTGGAAAAATTGCATTCGTCACTGCCGCAGGGCAGGGCATCGGACGCGCCACTGCCTTGGCATTTGTGGCACAAGGCGCACGCGTGATTTCGACCGACGTCAATGCCGCCGCGCTTGAATCACTGCACAAAGAGTGCGGATGCACGGTTGACGTACTCGACGTCACCCAAGCCGCTGCAGTGCAAGCCGCTGCTGCCAAACATGGTCCGGTGGACATTTTGTTTAACGGCGCAGGTTTTGTGCACGCAGGCTCGGTATTGGACTGCACCGAAGACGAATGGGAGTTTGCGTTCTCACTCAATGTGCGNNGCTCCATCATCAATGTGGCGTCTGTGGCGGGCAGCATCAAAGGCGCGCCGAACCGCTTTGTGTATGGCGCGACCAAAGCAGCTGTGATTGGTTTGACTAAATCTGTTGCGGCAGACTTTATTACCCAAGGCGTGCGTTGCAATGCGATTTGCCCTGGCACTGTTGAGTCACCTTCGTTGCGTGACCGTATTGCCGCTCAAGCTAAGGCCAGTGGACAAACAGTCGCGCAGGTCGAAGCCGCATTTGTGGCGCGCCAACCTATGGGACGCGTGGGCCGTGTCGAAGAAATTGCGGCGCTTGCGGTTTACTTGGCAAGTGACGAGTCCGGCTTTACAACCGGTACTGCGCAAATCATTGACGGTGGTTGGTCGAATTAAGTTGGATAACTGACTATGCATGTGATTCGCTTCTCTGATTTGTGTGCCAGTGGCCAAGTGCGTGGCAAACGCGTGTTTATCCGCGCTGACTTGAACGTTCCGCAAGACGACCATGGCGCGATCACCGAAGACACCCGTATTCGCGCCTCTGTGCCCTGCATCCAAATGGCGCTGGATGCAGGCGCTGCGGTGATGGTGACCAGCCACTTGGGGCGCCCCAC
>DDYJ01000107.1:6036-6275 GCA_002347905.1 Comamonadaceae bacterium UBA2237
GCGCCAGGCCAATTGGTGATGTTGGAAAACTGCCGCGTCAACAAGGGGGAAAAGAAAAACGCTCCTGAGTTAGCGCATAAATTGGCAGCGCTATGCGATATTTTTGTCAACGACGCTTTTGGAACGGCCCATCGCGCCGAGGGCACGACCTACGGCATTGCGCAGTTTGCGCCCATAGCGTGCGCGGGACCTTTGTTGTCTGCCGAGATCGACGCGATTCAAAAAGCTTTGGCGCATCC
>DDYJ01000004.1:0-4981 GCA_002347905.1 Comamonadaceae bacterium UBA2237
TCCATCATGGCCTTGTGCGATAGCGGCAGTGTGGTGGGGTCTGTGTCGGGCGGGTGTATTGAAGACGATTTGATTGATCGGTTTACTAAGGCTTATGCGAATGCGGCGCGTGTTGGTAGCAGCGATGCAGCAACTTCAAAAGACACAGCATCAGCAGATCTCTCCCAAATACCTTCTGGCCCTCCTCAGCATGTCAAATACGGCATCACTGCCGATGAAGCACACCGTTTCGGTTTGCCATGCGGTGGTACGTTGGAGTTACTGCTTGAGTTCGATCCAGCGCCTGCGCAATTAGAAGATCTGGTGCAACGCCTAGAAAAAGGCGAACTGGTGCAACGCGTCACCCTATTGGCAACGGGCGAAAGCCATTTGCAAGCCACCACCTCACCACAAGACTTGCAAATTGATGCTGAGAAATTGGTCAACACTTTTGGTCCTGAATACCGCATGTTGTTGATAGGCGCTGGGCAAATGACCGAGTACTTAGCGACCATGGCTATCTTCAATGGCTTTGCAGTCACTGTATGCGATCCACGCGAAGAATACCGTGGAGCTTGGTCTGTGGCAGGTGTGGCATTGAGTTCGGAAATGCCAGACGACGTGGTACGTGCATTCGCGGCAGACAGACGCAGTTGCGTCATAGCACTGACCCACGACCCCAAACTCGATGATTTAGCTTTGCTTGAAGCTTTAGAGAGCGATGCGTTTTACATTGGTGCTATTGGTTCGCGCAGAAACAACACCGCGCGGCATCAGCGTATGAAAGAACACTTCGCCCAAACCGATGAAAGCCTCGTGCGCTTACGTGGTCCGATTGGTATTTATATTGGCAGTAAAACACCCGCCGAAATTGCAGTGAGCATCATGGCAGAAGTGTTAGCTGTTAAAAATGCAGTGCCTCTACCGCGTGATATGGATGTAGCGCATGCTAAGAATTCGCAACACATTGCGCATGACTCTGACACGAACAACGCTGGCGACTTGGTGTGCGGCATACCTAATCGCTCTTGAAGAGGTAGTTTCATACCCAGCCCCTCTATTCTCGCTCTTTAAGCACGCTCTCAGCCCGCGCCAACTGTTCTGGCGTATCCACATCCAACACACAGCCTATATCGTCAACAGAAACCACATGCACTTTGTGTTGGGCCACCACGCGTGCCGCCCCGTGGTCGCCAGAGACTTTGCGTAATGCTTCCCCGCACTTGGCAGAAAATCCTACTGGATGTCCTCGCTGGTTTTCGTACACCGGCACAACCACTTCATGCGATGCCAATTCCAAGGCTAATGCAAACAAGGTCTTGGACATTACCAAAGGCAAATCGGCTGGCAAGATCAACCATCCATTGGCATTTTGTGTTGCGGTGACGCCATTCGCAATGCTGTCACCCATGCCAGCGTTTTGTATATGTGCAATATCTGCTGCATACACCACATGGAATGGCAAACCACTGGCTCGCACGCTAACCATAGTTCGCTCTAAGACGCTGATCCCCTGCAACATCGTGTCTAATTTATGCTGACCGCCTGAAGCCGCCTTGAAACGCTCGGAGCGCCCAGCTGCTAGAACAACCACTGTTGGCAGGCTGGTGTCCGTTGTTGAATATGACATAGCGTGAACTTTAAAGCAGAATAACTAAATACCAAACAATTTTCCTATGCAAGACATATCCAAACTCCGCAAAAGTTATGAACGCGCTGAACTCAGCGAGACAGACTCTGCTACTGATCCATTCAAGCAGTTCGAAGGCTGGTTACAAGAGGCGATCTCGGCTGAACTCCCAGAACCCAATGCCATGACCTTAGCTACGGTAGGCAGCGATATGCGGCCCAGCACACGCGTTGTTCTCATCAAAGGGTATGACCCTCGCGGTATCGTTTGGTACACCAATTACAACAGCCGCAAAGGCCAACAATTGGCTGGCAACCCATTTGCCAGTTTGCAATTCCATTGGGTCGAGTTAGAGCGCGTGGTACGCATTGAAGGACGTGTTGAGAAAGTCAGTGATCAAGAAAGCGATGATTACTTCAACAGCCGCCCGCTCGACTCGCGCATCGGTGCGTGGGCAAGTCCGCAAAGCGAAGTCATTTCCGATCGCACAGTTTTAGTGACCAATGCGGTGAAATACGGCGCACAATTTTTATTACAACCACCGCGACCACCGCACTGGGGTGGTTATCGGTTGGTGCCAGACCAATGGGAGTTTTGGCAAGGACGTAAAAGCCGTCTGCATGACCGGTTGCGGTATCGCCTTGATACCAAGCCAAACGCCTCTGTTTGGATTCGAGAGCGTTTGGCGCCTTAAATCGTACTTTAAAAGCTGACTTGTAACCCGAGTTTCACGCTCCTGCCTGCAAGAGGAGGAGCCAAACCACGATTGGTCAAAGTTTGTGTCAGCACTGACGTGGAGGAATAGGCTAGTTTGTTAGTTAAGTTATCAAACTTGGCGAAAAACATCCAATGCGTTGGTCCGCTATGTGCGTGGTAGTTCAGTCCCGCATTCCATAAGGTGTACGCGGCAGTTGTGACTGGAGTGACATTGCTGTAATAGGGCATACGGTTTTGCGCTCCTGCATGCATAAAGCCAAAACGTGCACCCCAGGCATTTTGGGACCATAAAGCATCTGCCCCCAAACGCATAGGCGCAATGCGAGGCATGGGCCGTCCGTTGGTTAAATCATCGGCGCGCACTACATCACCGCGCAACTCCAAATCAACAGCACCATGTTGTGCATCGCTCGAAATTAGTGCCTGCTGTCCTCCCACCATACGGAGTTTGGCGTTTGACTCTAGACCCACAAATCTAGCGCGAACGCCTTGGAAGTTGTAAACGGGTAAATCAGTATCCGATGGTGGACTGGAAGGAGACCCTCCCCCAGAGGTTAAATAACTTCCTGATGATTGCAGAGAAATAAAGTTAGCAAAATCCGAAGCGAAAGCTGTCACTGCAAATTTATGTAATCCGTTTTTCCATTCGCCACCTAGGTCAAGTTGCGTGGCTTTTTCCAAAGCCAATGCGGTAGAACCAATCTCATAAGTTCCCGTTGCTGCATGGGGACCGTAGGCAAACAGTTCATAGTCTTTAGGAGCGCGTTGGCTCGCGCTGATATTACTCGTCAATTGCCAACCATTTTGCTCCTCGCCCTCACGTAAATTGCGCATCACACCTAGGGCAAAGCTCATCGGATTGAAGGTCTTGGTTTGGGCAGCGTTTTCGTTGTTGGGCCCAATGCTCTCTAAAGACTGGATATGCACAGACTCTGTGCGCGCTCCTGCAGTCCACTGACCCCATGGTGTTTTTAAAGACTGGTAGGTAAAGAGAGCTGTATTTTGGGTGCGACTAGTAGGTACAAATTTTTCTTCACCCGTTGCATGCAGATTGTTACTTTCACGCTGCAAACCAATCGTGCCTTCAAGCTGCAATCCGTTTCCTAAAGCTACACTTTTTTGCCTAGCTTCCAAACGCATGTCCAAGCCAGCGTTATTGAATTGTGTTGGTGAGGCAACAACTTCACCGCTGTTGTATTCGGTATGCGAATACTGTGTGTAACCACCTTGAAACTTTACATCTTGAAACCATGCACCAACATCACGTAATTTACCCTCTAGCGCATGATGGCGGCGCACCATGCCAATGGTCACATACTCTTCCGCTACCGTTCCGTAGGTGCTTTTATATTCACTGGTAGATACGCCTAAATAACCTCTGTCAAACAGCAAGGTCCCGCCGACAGCACCACCTTTGGTATTGCTTGCCGAATTACACACTTTTACGGAATTCACGCCACTTTCACATGACATGTTTTTAGGCACCTTCAAATTCTGCGTGCTTCTGTCAAAAGCATCTACGTGGATGGCAAACTTATCAGTACCTGTCTCCACCATGGCACCCGTACTTCGCTCATTGGCGGCACCGCCAGCACGCACTTCGGCTTTACCCATGGCGCCTCCATTTGCATCGAATGCACGTTCGCGAGCGATACGGTTGTCGATGACATTCACCACACCACCGATAGCATTTCCACCATAAAGCAAGGTGGCAGGGCCACGCAGAATTTCAATGCGCTCTGTCGTGAGTGGGTCGATAGGTACCGCATGGTCAAAGCTCAAACCTGAGACATCCATATTCGCACCGCTGTTTTGCAAAATGCGAATTCGATCTCCGTCCATGCCGCGAATCGTGGGGCGTCCCACATTGGGTCCAAACGAACTGTTGGCAATACCTGGTAAGTTATCCAAGGTTTCACCCAGCGTGGATCCCTGACGCTGCGCAAGCGCAGCACCAGAGAGTTGTTGCGCCGGTACCAATAAGCCCGTGTTCTCCAAAGAACGCGCTGTAATGGTGATGTCATCTAAACGCGTGGTGTACGGATCTGGGGCGCTCTGCGCAAACACAGATGCGTGCGCAAAAAAAGAAAGGCTTGCCACGCAGGCAAGCGAACGATAACCATATTGCGATTTCATAAAACTATCCTGTTCACAATGAAATGACAGCGTCAAGAGCTAAGCCCTTAACGCACACTAAAAGTCAAATCAAAACGCGAACAGGCGGGCCACGGGCCGCGTAAAACCGCTCGAACAGCGCGAAGCGCTCGAGAAAAATTTCACCCAACCATATTGCGGGCGGAACAATATATAGATCCATGTGCACGGTATGGTGCAAGGCATCCGGACAGGCTTGGTCAAACAATTGACAGTCCGTCAAACTTTTATGCTCGCCCCACAACCCAGAAAAAAGTGAAATGGTGCGTGATGTCGCATGGGCTGAATTGTCAGGTGATTGATGCACCACAATTTGACCTTGAGAGGTTTGCACCAAACGTGGCGCCAAACTTTCTTTGTGCACGATACGGTGCATAACTGCCAAGGTCTGCAAGCTCACCAAAGCGAGTAGCAACAGCCATACCATGAAGCGTTCGTTCAAGAATCGACGCATCATGACCGCACCTTGTCAGAAAAAGTCTGCAAGAACTTTTTGACCTT
>DDYJ01000004.1:5099-6511 GCA_002347905.1 Comamonadaceae bacterium UBA2237
ATTGCTGAGGTAAATACCACTGCGGTACTGGGTACCCACGTCATTGCCTTGGCGGTTCAAGGTGGTCGGGTCGTGAATGACAAAAAATATCTCTAATAACTCACGCAAGCTAATGGTTTTTGGGTCATAGCGCAACTGCACCACCTCAACATGCCCCGTTTTGCCCTCACAGACTTGTTCATAGGTAGGTTTTTGAATATGGCCGTTGCAATAGCCCGATTCCACATCCACCACGCCTTTTACGCGCTCAAACACTGCCTCCATGCACCAGAAGCAACCACCCCCCAGGGTGATGACTGGTAAATCACCGAGCTTGTGTTGAAGGGGTTGGGTGGGGGACATAAACCATCATTTTAGGCTTTGGTCATGCCCAGACATGAACTTTCCCATGTGATGCCCTCAAATACACATGCAATAAAGCCAATCGGCTATATTACTAACCAGTCAGTCATTAATTTATATCTGTGTCGTCCGCCTCTCCACTATTTGCCATTGATCCACTCCACAAACGTGAGCGCCGCAAGCAAGCCCGACCGGGCGAGTTATTGCAAGCAGCGCTGTCTTTGTTTGTAGAAAAGGGCTTTGCTGCGACCCGCGTTGAGGAAGTCGCGGCTTTGGCTGGCGTGTCTAAGGGCACTTTGTTTTTGTACTTCGAAACAAAAGAAGACTTGCTCAAAGCTGTTATTCGCGAAAACATTGCCAATTTGTTTCCAGCTTGGAATGAAGAGTTCAACACATTCAAAGGTAGCAGCAGTGAGATGTTGCACTACGCCATGCGGTCTTGGTGGGAGCGTATAGGAAACACACCCGCCAGTGGAATTCCTAAACTGGTCATGGGCGAAGCACAAAACTTTCCTGAAATTGCTAACTTCTACCATACAGAAGTCATAGAGCCTGGTGTTGCATTGATTCGCCGTATCTTGCAACGCGGTATCGATAGCGGTGAATTTCGCAAAATTGACCTCGACCAAGCAGTGCACACGGTGTACGCCCCCATGATTTTCTTGATGATGTGGAAAAACTCTATGGGTTTGTGTTCATCTGGTATCCAGATAGACCCTGTGCGCTTCATCGACATGCAAGTGGATGTTTTACTCCACGGTATCACTATTTAAAACTGCATTGCAGATTCGTTTTATGAAACTCACTACCCGCCGTATCGTCATTGGCCTGATTGTGCTGGCATTGGCGATCGGCATCTGGCGCGCAATCTCCGTCAAGCGCAAACAGCAAGCCGCAGCAACAGAAGCTGCGCTATTTCAAGCGCAAGTAGAACTCTCCAACAACGATGTCTTCAATGCAGAGATCCGCGAGATTACGCAAGGTTTAGCGGTGTCAGGGACTGTGAAGGCTTTGAACTACGCGATCATCAAGGCACGCGTAGCAGGTGAGGTAAAAGAAATCACGGTGCG
>DDYJ01000004.1:6571-9271 GCA_002347905.1 Comamonadaceae bacterium UBA2237
CAAATGGAAATTGCCCAACGCCAATGGGACACTAACAAAGCTTTGGTCGACCAAGGTTTCATTTCTAAAACAGCACTAGACAACTCACTCGCATCGTATCAAGGCGCTGTCGCTAGCCATAAAGCAGCAATTGCAGGTGCTGATGTCGCGCGTAAATCTCTTGACGATTCCGTGTTGCGAGCACCTTTCGCAGGTGTCATCGCGGTGCGTGCAGCGCAACTTGGTGAACGGGTCGGAATCGACGCCAAGGTTTTGGAGTTGGTTGATTTACGCCAACTGGAAGTGGAAGCTCCACTGAGTCCAAGCGATTCTGTGGACATCAAGATAGGTCAAACGGCACAACTCCAAATAGAAGACCGACCCGACTTGGTAACAGCCCATGTATCCCGCATGAGTCCGAGTGCGCAAGCAGGCAGTCGCAGTGTTTTGGTCTATCTCACATTGGATAAACCTGCTGGATTGCGTCACGGTTTATTTGCCAAAGGCACTTTAGGACTTGTGAATACGCAAGTGTTGGCCGTACCGCTGACATCAGTACGCACAGACCACCCCACCCCCTATGTGCAATTGGTAGAAAAAGTTGGCGAAGAAATGCGAATACGCCATCAAACCGTGGAGATGGGTATACGCGGCAACGATGCATCTGGTAAAGACCCACAAGAATGGGTGGCCGTCAAAGGGCTTACAGCGGGCAGTATTGTTTTAAAAGGCCAAGTCGGTGCTATGCGTGAGGGAATGCTGGTGCGCTTTACTGCGGCCAATACAGCACCAACTGCGTTGAATGCAACAACAGGTGCAACGCCTGCCTCCGCTGCTTCTGCTGCACGCTAAAACCACGCACAACGTACCATGTGGTTTACCAAGGTCAGTCTTAAAAACCCCGTCTTCGCGACGATGGTGATGCTTGCTTTTGTGGTGCTGGGTTTGTTTTCTTACCAGCGTCTCAAGATCGACCAGTTTCCCAATATTGACCTGCCGGTTGTTGTTGTAAGCACCGAATACCCTGGCGCCTCACCCGAGATCGTCGAGAGTGAGGTGACTAAAAAAGTGGAAGAGGCCGTCAATTCAATTGCTGGCATCAACGCCCTCACGTCGCGCAGTTACGAAGGTATGTCGGTCGTGGTGGTGGAGTTCGAACTCAATGTTGACGGACGCAAGGGTGCGGATGATGTGCGCGAAAAAGTTGCGCTGATGCGCCCTACTTTGCGCGATGAAGTGAAAGACCCGCGCATCTTGCGGTTTGATCCCGCAAGCCGTGCGATCTGGTCTTTGGCTGTTTTACCCGGCACGTCATCCTTATCTGCCGTAGAACTGACCAACTGGACTGACCAAGTACTAAAAAAACGCCTTCAAAACGTATCGGGTGTGGGCGCAGTCAATATGGTCGGCGGTACTTTGCGTGAGATAAACATTTATCTCAATCCGCAAGCCATGGAATCCTTAGGTGTCTCGGCAGAGCAAATCGCCAACGCCGTCACCTCCGAAGCCAAGGACATGCCGGTGGGCTCTTTGCGCTCGCTGCAGCAAGACAGAGTGATCCAAGTCGAAGGCCGCATGTTGCGGCCGGAAATGTTTGGGCAAATCATTGTGGCGCGTAAAGCCAACACACCGATTCGTCTCAGCCAAGTCGCCACCGTCAAAGACGGCGCACAAGAAGTAGAGAACTTGGCGCTCTACAACGGGCAGCGTACCTTGCTGATTACGGTTCAAAAAGCGTTAGATGAGAACACGATCGAAGTAGTCGACAACCTCAACAAAGCCGTTGCAGCCTTGAAGGCCGAACTGCCTAAAGGGGTGGTTCTAGAAACGGTGCAAGATGGTTCACGCCCTATCCGTGTAGGCGTTGAAAACGTGAGACACACTCTGATTGAAGGTGCATTGCTCACCGTGTTGATCGTCTTTTTATTTTTGAACTCTTGGCGGTCCACAGTGATCACAGGATTGACATTGCCCATCGCCATCATTGGCACATTTTTATTCATGTATATGTTTGGCTTCACCATCAATATGGTGACCTTGATGGCCTTGTCGCTTTGCGTAGGTTTGCTGATTGACGATGCAATCGTGGTGCGCGAGAACATCGTGCGCCATGTGCAAATGGGCAAAGCGCCTTATGAAGCCGCGATGGACGGCACACAAGAAATTGGCTTAGCGGTATTGGCCACGACTTTCTCTATCGTCGCCGTGTTTTTACCCATCGGTTTTATGGGCGGCATCATCGGCAAGTTTTTCCACGAATTTGGTTTGACCATCGTAGCGGCGGTCTTGATATCGATGTTTGTGAGTTTTACCTTGGACCCGATGCTCTCATCGGTATGGCACGACCCTTCTATTGAAGTGCAGGGTAAAAATCTTGCTGGGCAAAGTAGCAAAGCCCATTGGTATGACCGCAATATCACACCCATCACTGCGTGGTTTGATCAAAGCACCCAACGTCTAGAGGCGCTGTACCAAACCACTTTACGTTGGTCCCTCAAGCACAAGCGCGCCACCTTAGGTTTGGCTGCAGGCGTATTTATTTCTAGTATTTTGATGGTGCCTTTGCTCGGAACAGAGTTCGTTCCCAAAGCAGATTTCTCTGAAACCTCGGTGAATTTTTATACGCCTGTAGGCTCCTCGCTTGAGGCCACTGAGGCCAAAGCGCAGCAAGTAGAGCAAATCATTCGTGAGTTTCCGGAAGTGCGTTACACATTGGCCACC
>DDYJ01000004.1:9312-14923 GCA_002347905.1 Comamonadaceae bacterium UBA2237
ACGCAATGTGGATGAAATGACGTCCATCTTGCGTAACCGCTTGCAACGCGTGTCAGGCATTACCGTGACCCATGCGGGTCTGCTCGATAGTGTGGGTGGCAATAAGCAAATTGAGTTTTCACTATTAGGGCCCGATTTGCGCGAACTAGAACGTCTCGCGCAACAAGTCATGGTCAAAGTTCGGCCCATCCCAGGCTTGGTCGATCTTGACTCTAGTGTCAAACCGAACAAACCTACCGTTCAAGTAGCGTTGCAACGCGAAGCTGCCAGCGATTTGGGACTCACGCTTGGCAATATCGGTAACCAATTACGCATTTTGGTAGAAGGTAAGACCGTTACCAATTGGTTAGCGCCTGATGACCAAACGTATAACGTGAATGTCCGCTTGGCTCCCAACGCACGTGACAACATCCAAGATATTGAACGTCTGCCTTTTGTAGTTGGAACTGCTGCCGATGGAACAGCCCGCGTGGCGCGCTTGAACCAGTTCGCTCAAGTCGTCGAAGGCACTGGCCCTAACCAGATCAACCGGCGCAATTTAATGCGCGAAGTTGCGATCAACGCCAACGTGTTTAACCGCTCTGCAGGAGAAGTTTCTAGCGATATCAAAAAAATTATGGAAGAGATGGTGTTACCCCCTGGCTACCGCTACCAATTCAGTGGCTCCACCAAAAGCATGAAAGAGTCTTTTGACTACGCCGTATCTGCTTTGGTGTTGGCAATTGTGTTCATTTACATGATCTTGGCGAGTCAATTCAAAAGCTTTTTGCAACCGCTGGCACTCATGACAGCCTTGCCTTTGACACTGATTGGCGTGGTCTTGGCCTTGCTCATGTTCGGATCGGCTGTATCCATGTTCTCTGTGATTGGCATGGTGATGTTGATGGGCTTGGTGACCAAGAATGCGATTTTGTTGGTGGACTTTGCCATTCGATCACGCGAAGACAAGATTCGAAACGATGGCAGTCTACAAAAAGGCCTACCCCGTGAAGAAGCACTTTTATTAGCTGCGCAAGTACGCTTGCGTCCCATTTTGATGACCACCTTGGCGATGATTTTTGGCATGATCCCTTTGGCTTTTGCTATGACGGAAGGGTCCGAGCAGCGTGCACCTATGGGTCAGGCTGTGATTGGCGGCGTCATCACCTCTTCCTTGCTGACCCTGGTCGTCGTTCCAGTGGTGTATTGCTATCTAGATGATTTTGCTGATTGGATTAGGCGCAAATGGCAAGCACCCAAATTGGGTTGAGCACCGCCCGTTAAAATTTTATGACTGCACCTTATATATTTCGGAGTTATGCGATGAACGCTTTAGAAAAAGCCCGCTTTAATATGGTCGAACAACAAATTCGTCCTTGGCAAGTATTAGATCCTGCTGTTTTACACACACTGCAACATATCGCACGCGAACTCTTTGTTCCTAGCGCATTCCAAGTACTCGCCTACACAGACACAGATATTCCACTAGGCCATGGACAATCGATGGTGGCGCCACGTATAGATGCGCGCCTGTTACATGACGTAAAACTCAAACCCACGGATAGCGTTCTAGAAATCGGTACGGGTAGCGGCTATCTCACTGCTTTGCTGGCAGACCGTTCTCAGCATGTGGTGAGTTTGGAGATAAACCCCGAATTGCATGCCCATGCACTTGCCAATTTGCAACGCGCTGGTATCCACAATGTAGATGTTCGCTTGGCAGATGGCAGCGAAGGTGCAGTTGCAGAAGGCCCTTTTGATGCGATTGTGTTGGGTGGATCGGTGCATGAAGTGCCACCAGCGTTGCTGCAACAACTCAAAATTGGCGGACGTTTGATCGCTATCGTTGGTGAAGAACCCGTCATGCAAGCCACTTTGTATACCCGCACCAGCGAAAGCGCTTGGGACCATCGCGAACTATGGGACACCACTGCCCCACGCTTGATGGGTTTTCCTGAACCCAGCCGCTTCCACTTTTAAATCTGACACATGATTGATCAAATTCAACCCTCCCAGTTGCCTGACTGGATCAGCAACAAAGCCGCTCACGGCACAACCATAGTCCTGGATGTGCGCGAGCCTTATGAAGTGCAAACAGCTTGCGTCACCGCCAACGGATTTGAGCTAGTCACTTTGCCTATGGGATCGATTGTTGAACAGTTATCGGAGTTAGACAAAGACCGTCCAATCGCATGCCTGTGCCACCATGGCAGCCGAAGCATGCAAGTTGCGGCCTATCTGTCAAGCCAAGGTTTTACCCATTTAGCCAACATTGCGGGTGGTATCCACGCATGGTCATCGCAAGTTGACCCCTCTGTACCAATGTACTGATTTTTGAAAGAATCACATGAAGATATCGCGCAACTTATTTCGCCCGCTCCCCATTGCACTTGCGGCTGTGTTGTCGTTTTCTTCGGCAGTACAAGCACAAAGCTTGATTGACTTGTACGAGATAGCTCGCGGATACGACGCGTCTTTTATTTCTGCCAAGGCGCAATACGAAGCGAATTTGGCTAAAGCTAATCAAACGTTGGGGGGGATATTGCCGAATATTTCTATGACCACATCCGCAACACGAACAAACATAAGCGTGACCGCGGATGCTACTGCTACCACTACTGAAAACCGATATGGGGTTTATTCAGCAAACGTGACAATGACCCAACCAATCTATCGCCCTGCAGTCTGGGCTACTTATAAACAAGGCGGTCGACAATTACTTCAAGCTACCGCTCAGTATGAAGCAGCAGAGCAAGAGCTTTTGGTACGCGTCACGCAGACGTATTTCGATGTGCTTTCGAGCCAGGATAGTCTTGAATTTGTCAAAGCTCAGAAAAAAGCTGTGGCAGAACAACTAGCCTCAGCCAAGCGTAATTTTGAAGTGGGTACTGCCACTATTACTGGCGTGCGTGATGCACAAGCCCGCTATGACCTGACATATGCCCAAGAAATTGCTGCTGAAAATGATTTACGCATCAAAACACTTTCGCTTGGTTTGGCAGTTGGCAGGACAGATATCAAAGCTAAGCCATTACGCGACAACTCTAAACTAATTGATCCGCCCAAAGATCCCATGGATTTATGGGTTTCACAATCTGAGGTGATGAGCCCAACCGTTAGACAAGCTCAATTAGCTTTGGATGTAGCAAAACTTGAGGTAGATAAAGCCGTGGCTGGACACTTACCCACATTAGATGGACAAATTGTCTATGGTGGCACGCGTAACTACGGAGGTACTTCTACCAGTCCAACCACACCAACAGCAAGCAACCATGTTTTAAATCCCTCTGCAAATATTGTGCTGAGCATTCCGCTCTTTGCTGGTCTCACCACGCAATACCGAATTCGCGAAACCAAAGCTTTGGAAGAAAAAGCTATATCCGACTTAGACAATGCCAAACGCACCGTAGCGCAAACCACACGCACTGCATATTTGGGATTGATTGCTGGCTTGAGCCAAGTTAAAGCCTATGAAGCTGCAGAAGCTTCAACCCAAAGCGCTTTGGACGCGAACAAGTTGGGCTACTCGGTTGGTGTGAATATCAATATTGATGTATTGAACTCACAAAGCCAACTCTACCAAACCAAGCGCGATTTAGCCAAAGCGCGTTATGACGTTTTAGTAGGTAATTTGAAGTTGCGCCAAGCAGCTGGCACCTTGACGCCGCAAGACTTGCAAGAGATTAACCAATTACTTGCACCTTAAATCAACGTCCCTAATCAGCGCCGCATCAAATAGGGCTTTAATGCCTGCACAGTGCGCTGGGTAGCACCTTTGTTCTTTTGTGTGAAAGCTAAACACGCTGACACATAACTGTTTTCATCAGGCCCAGAACAGACTAATTGCAATGCCGAGGTGACCGCTTGGGCCATGTCTTCCACGCGAAGAGCCGCATCAGCTTCAAGTGCCAACTCGGCTGCATCGGCAAAATTAAACGTGTGCGGCCCCATGATGACAGGACAACCACAGGCCGTTGCCTCTATTAGGTTTTGGCCACCAAGGGGCATAAAACTGCCGCCCAATAAGGCTACATCTGCTAGGCCGAAATAGAGTGACATCTCTCCCATCGAGTCACCCAACCAAACCATATCTACATTTGCCTCATCGATTTGACTTGGGCCGTCTACCCATTCACTACGACGCGACAACTTCCAACCACGCCTCAAAATCGCTTGCGCCACTTCATCAAAACGCTGTGGATGTCTTGGCACCACCAACCAATGGACTGCATGCACATGCTCTTGGCCATCAACAGGGTTTTCCTTCAAAGCTTGCAGTGCGTCAAGCCACAATTCTTCTTCACCCTCGCGTGAACTGGCCAACAAAACTACAGGGCGGGTAAAGTTTTTACTCCAGAGCAGTGCTTGCGCTAACAAAACTGAGTTTGGTTGGGCATCAAACTTCACATTGCCTACAACCTCCATGACTGGCGCACCTAAAAGCTCTAAACGCTTAGCGTCATCAGGTGTCTGTGTCCAAACCCCGTTGAGCCCTGCATATGCAGGACCTGACAACCATGCGAGTCGTTGGGCACTCAGCATACTTTTTTCACTCATCCGAGCATTGACTAACACCATAGGAATATTGGCATGCTTGCATTGCGCAACCCAGTTGGGCCATACCTCTGTCTCCAGCACCACAGCCAAATGCGGCTGGAAGTGTTGAAGGAATCTTTGCACGATGGCGGGTGTATCCCATGGTTGCCAAACTTGTAAATCGCCATCTCTCATCAGAGTTGCACCTAAAGCGCGACCCGTAGCAGTGCCGTGGGTCAGAATAATTCGTACATGCGGATATTCCGAGCGCAAAGCCTGTAGCAAAACCTCTGCAGCTCGTGTTTCACCCAAAGAAACAGCGTGCACCCAAATACAAGCGCGAGAAGGTTGTTCTGGAGGGGTTGTCGTTTTGAATGTGTTTACGTAGACCCCAAAACGCTCTTCGATATTTTCTAAGTAGCCAGGCTCTTTCAATCCGCGCCTGCGCAACTTACTGCGCAGGAGGGGTTGTATCGCCCACATGAGCCAAGAATAAACACCAAGTATCACGCTATGCACTCCTGCCACAAAGACCAAACAGCATCTACTGAGGGCGTGGGGAAATCGACCACACTGCGCTGGCGAATTTTTTCATTGGCATGCTCAATAGGCCCTGTGCGCCATGCAGTATCGAAGTTATAAATTTGCACATGCGGCAAATTCAAAGCCACTGCAATATGGCTCAAGCCACTGTCCACTCCAACTACGCCTGCAGTACAAGCCATTGCTTCCATCAAGTCATCTATCGTCATACGCGACCATACGATGGCATTGGGAATCATCTCTGCCATCGCAACACTGCGCAAACGCTCTTCTTCATTGCCGTGCGGTAGGACAATTTGATAGCCAGCACCAGATAAACGCAAACCCAATGCGTGCCAATTGACCAATGGCCATTCTTTGTCTGCACGGGAAGAGCCGTGGACAAACACAATTTGTTTTTGGATGTTTTGCGTTTTTTGTGTAGCATTCAAACCGTATTGCAATAGCGGCGGCACTTCATACTGCAAGGCGTTAGCGCAGAGCAATCGGCCTCGGGTCATAGCGTGGATATGCGGTTGTATAGCTATAGCCTTATCTGCAACCCAGCGTGTTG
>DDYJ01000004.1:14949-15249 GCA_002347905.1 Comamonadaceae bacterium UBA2237
TTTTGGTGTCTTGAGACCACATATTTTTTCGCCAATGGCGCAGATCGCAAGCAATGACACGATGCACAGCGGAACAAGCTTTGACGATAGGTGCAAAACTGGGTTCGACGACCCAATCGATTTGCGCATTCGGGAAATGGGCCTTTATATCCATGGCAGCAGGCAAGGTATGCACTACATCGCCTAAGGACGAAAGCTTCACCATCAAAACCCGAAGGGGCGCAGTGACGTGCGCAATACTCAATGCGCAGCCTCTTGAAATTGTGCATCGGGCTTGACCGTGCGCAACAAAACCAACAT
>DDYJ01000186.1:0-726 GCA_002347905.1 Comamonadaceae bacterium UBA2237
CCATCAAAGGGCCTTCGATCACGTGCAGAGGGCGCCCGCCTTTTTTCAAAATCTCTTGGTAGGCCTCTTCGGTGTCGTCGGTAATGAATTCGGTAATGCCGTGAACCAATGCGTGGCTTAAGCGTTGCGCAACAGTAACAGGCACCTCAGGTGAACCACGCCAAGCCAGCTTTTGGCTATCGTCTTTGGCGGCACCCTTGGCGCTCTCGGCCACTTCAATCAATCGCTCACCAGGGGTGAGGTGCTCTTCACCTTCTTTGTATTTCGGTGTTCTATTGAGCACTACGTCTTCCACGCGCTCACGCAATACGGGCTCTAAATCGTCATATACACCGACCATGCCTGCATTGACGATACCCATGTCCATGCCCGCCGCAATTGCGTGGTACAAAAATACCGTGTGTATCGCCTCGCGCACTGGGTCGTTACCGCGAAATGAAAAGCTCACATTCGACACGCCGCCGCTTACTTTGGCGCCAGGCAAGTTTTGTTTGATCCAGCGTGTGGCTTCAATAAAGTCCACTGCATAGTTGTTGTGTTCTTCGATGCCTGTGGCGATCGCAAAAATATTGGGATCGAAAACAATGTCTTCAGGTGGGAAGTTCACTTCATCGACCAAGATGCGATACGCCCGCTCACAAATTTCTATCTTGCGCGCAAATGTGTCGGCTTGGCCTTTTTCATCAAACGCCATCACCACAGTCGCAGCGCCATAGCGCTTGACCA
>DDYJ01000186.1:747-3804 GCA_002347905.1 Comamonadaceae bacterium UBA2237
GCTTCGATCACCGACCATTTGCTCGAGTCGACCATCACGGGCACGCGCGCAATGTCTGGCTCACCCGCCATGAGGTTTAAAAACCGCACCATGGCCGCTTGGCTGTCGAGCATGGCTTCGTCCATATTGACGTCGATGATTTGTGCGCCGTTTTCTACTTGTTGACGCGCCACCGCAAGCGCTTGCTCGTAGTCGCCATTCAAAATCATGTGGGCAAAAGCTTTGGAACCGGTGACATTGGTGCGCTCACCCACGTTGACAAACGATGCGCGTGGAATATTGCCCTCGGCATCGGGTTGGGTTGCACCAATCAAAACAGGCTCTAGGCCTGAGAGTTTCATCGGCGGCACGGACGTTGGATACATGGAGGGTTCTCTCACCTGGGCAAATCAATCAGGTGAGCGTCGTTGCAAAAAAATGTTCCCAAGCCTGACTTTGCGCACAATGGCAAAGCTGCAACGCTCCTTGAGAAGTTAGGTATTTTAGACCACGTATTTGTTGGCTTGAGTACAACTTGAAGTGGACTTAGTGAGCTTAGTTTTGACTTTGGGTTTTTAAGTACCACTTACAAAGTTTGTGAGTAGCAAGTCAATCGCAAAGAACTTAAAGAAGCAAAAATTTCAGTCTTGCTTGGCTTCTTTAGGAACTTTGTGCGCGTCTCCTCTGTCTCTCTGCATGGCATTTCTAATGCGCATCCGTCCCCATCCACTGCAAATCCAAGCGGCTTGTCGTATCTGCCCTCGCACGAGAGTAGCGCATGGGATATGTATCTGCAGCAAATCGACCGCGTTGCGCCTTTTCTCGGCGATTTATCGCTTTGGGTGGAAACATTACGTCGTCCCAAACGCGCTTTGGTCGTCGATGTACCCATTCATATGGACGATGGACGCATTGCGCACTTTGAAGGATTTCGCGTGCAACACAACACATCGCGCGGACCGGGTAAAGGCGGTGTGCGGTTTCACCAAGATGTCACCTTGTCTGAAGTGATGGCGTTGTCAGCGTGGATGTCGGTGAAAAACGCAGCACTCAATTTGCCATTTGGTGGCGCCAAAGGGGGCGTGCGTGTCGATCCTCGCCTTTTGTCAGACGGGGAGTTAGAGCGGGTCACACGCCGCTACACCAGCGAGATCGGCATCATCATCGGTCCACACAACGATATTCCTGCGCCAGATGTCAACACCAATGCGCGCGTGATGGCTTGGATGATGGACACCTATTCGGTCAACCAAGGCAGCACATCCACAGGCGTTGTGACTGGCAAACCCATCGCAATCGGCGGCTCCTTAGGCAGACGCGAGGCAACGGGCCGTGGTGTATTTGTTGTCGCGACAGAGGCCGCAAAAAAGCTGGGGCTTGCGATTGCCAATGCACGCATCGCCATTCAAGGCTTTGGCAATGTGGGGAGTGTTGCGGCCGAATTGTTTGCGCAAGCGGATGCACATATAGTTGCTGTGCAAGACCATAAGGGCACGGTATATAACCCCGCAGGCATCAACGCCAAAGCGTTAATTGCACACGTCGAACGCCATGGCGGGGTGTTTGGCTTCAAGGACGCGCAAAGCATCGACAAAGACGCATTTTGGGATGTGCCTTGCGATATTTTGGTTCCTGCTGCGCTCGAAACACAAATCACCTCGCTCAACGCACAACGCATTCAAGCGCGACTGATTGTGGAAGGCGCCAACGGCCCCACAACACCGCAAGCGGATGACATCTTGGCCGAGCGTAATATCCTGGTGGTACCAGACGTGATCGCCAACGCAGGCGGTGTAACCGTCAGTTACTTTGAATGGGTGCAAGATTTCTCTAGCTTCTTTTGGAACGAGGAAGAAATCAATGCGCGTTTGACGCAAACCATGCAAGCAGCATTCGCATCTATTTGGCAAGTGGCCAAAGACAAACAGGTGAGTTTGCGGACTGCTGCATTTATTGTGGGTTGCACACGCATCTTGCAAGCGCGTGCATTACGCGGGCTTTACCCTTAAAGAGATTGCGGATGGTTTAAGAAATATGCTGGTGCACAGCATGCGCCGCTGCTAACGTCAACGCGTCACTGCCAACAGGGCCGACCACTTGCAAACCCACTGGCATGCCGGTTGCACCTAGTCCAGCAGGGACGTTGATGGCGGGTGTATGCAACACCGTCCAAATACGACAAAACACAGGATCGCCTGTGTTGCTTAAATTATCCGGCGCCTCACCTTGTGCACTCGGTGTTAGCAAAACATCCACATCTTGAAATACAGCTTGTAGTTGCAAGCGGCATTTGGCAATGTGCAGCTGCGCTGCGTCGTATTGCGCATGCGTAATGTCTTTACCGCTTTGTAATATGCCTTGCAAGCGCGGGCTTAATTCTGCGTAATTCGCAATGTGCTCGTGCGCTAAGTTGTGCGCCTGTTCAAACAATTGCACTTGCGTTTGCGCATGAGCCAAGGTTTGAAAGTCTACGGGCAACTGCAGGTCTTTCACTTCAAAGGCTGGCGCATTTTTGAGCGCTTGCTCTGCATTTGCCAACGCATGCTGTGTGTCAACGCCCGCTTGGCCCCACTCATAGGTTTTACAAATACCCACGCGCAATGGCCTTGACAACATATCGCCCAAAGGTTTTACCAACCAATCATGGCGACCGCTCATGGCGGCAGCAAACAATGCGGCATCTGGGACTGTGCGCGCCATCGTGCCAACCGTGTCCAACGTGTCTGAAAGCAACTTTGCGCCCGCGCGAGCAATGCATCCAAAACTCGGCTTGAAAGCAACGATGCCGCAATACGAAGCAGGGCGTATCAAAGATCCCGCCGTTTGCGTACCAATCGCCAAAGGAACCATGCTGTCTGCCACAGCCGCAGCTGAACCAGAAGATGAACCGCCAGGTGTGTGGGTCAAGCGCAGTGGATTACGGGTTTGATTGGGATGAAACGTTGCAAATTCGGTGCTCACGGTTTTACCCAACACCACGGCGCCTTGTTGGCGTGCAACCGCGACGCATGCCGCGTCAAATCCAGGGCGGTAATTGGCATAGATGCGCGAGCCATAGGTGGCTGGCATATCGGATGT
>DDYJ01000186.1:3852-9105 GCA_002347905.1 Comamonadaceae bacterium UBA2237
GCACGCAAAGTGCGTTGTGCGAGTTGGGCGGCAGCGTCGCACGCGCTGAGTTGGTGAAGCGCAGTCATATGGATACCCGTCTTTTAAAAGTTAAGTTGGAGTGCGCTATCAACTAGTTAATTAGGCCGCTTCGCGGTAGAAGGGCCCCGCACTGATGTCACGCGCTTTTTGATCCATCACGGCATGGGCAATGGCGGCGATATGTTCTGGCGTCGTTCCGCAACAGCCGCCCACAATATTCACCAAGCCATCCGCTGCAAATTCGTGCAACAGGCGCGATGTGTCAGCAGGTGTTTCATCAAAGCCTGTGTCACTCATCGGATTGGGCAAGCCAGCGTTGGGGTAGCAACTGATAAATGTGTCGCCGGCTACACGCGCAAGCTCTTGCAAATAGGGGCGCATCAAGGCGGCGCCCAATGCACAGTTCAAACCAATCGCCAAAGGTTTGGCGTGGCGCACGCTGTGCCAAAACGCCGTCACGGTTTGTCCGCTCAAAATACGGCCCGATGCGTCGGTTACGGTGCCGCTGATGATCAAAGGCAAGCGCTCACCACTCGCTTCAAAATATTCTTCGATCGCAAACAGCGCGGCTTTGGCGTTGAGCGTGTCAAAAATCGTCTCGACCAACAACACATCACATCCGCCCTCTACCAAGGCCTGTGTTTGCTCGTAGTAAGCAAGTCTCAACTCTTCAAAGGTGACGTTACGTGCGCCAGCGTCATTCACATCCGGGCTGATGCTCGCGGTCTTGGGCGTGGGGCCTAGGGCGCCCGCGGCAAAGCGCGGTTTGTCGGGTGTGCTGTATTTGTCGCACGCGGCACGCGCGATTTGTGCGGACGCGCGGTTCATCTCGATGGCCAACTCCGCCATGTCGTAATCGGCTTGCGCAATGGTGGTGGCGCCAAAGGTGTTGGTTTCGATCAAGTCAGCGCCAGCGGCCAAATAGCCTTCGTGGATATCGCGAATCACGTCGGGACGGGTCAAGCTCAACAACTCGTTGTTGCCTTTGACGTCTTTGTGGAAATCTTTGAATCGCTCGCCGCGGTATTGGGCTTCGGTCAATTTAAAGCGCTGGATCATGGTGCCCATAGCACCATCGAGCACGGCGATTCGCTGGGCCAAAACGGCGGGTAATTGCTGCGCGCGTGTGTAAGTGTGTAATTGCATAAGGCTTTGATTGTAAAAACACTTGTGGCACTTACTTAAATAAGCCTTTTGCCGTGGCATAGTTTCGCCTTTGCTGTTTTTCAGCAGTTATCAGGTTTTTTGTTTGTCTTATCTCCCCATATTGCGTGAAGTATTTGGCTACGACGCCTTTCGTGGCCCGCAAGAAGCCATCGTTAACCACGTCTGTGCCGGTGGCGATGCTTTGGTACTCATGCCCACAGGAGGCGGCAAGTCTTTGTGCTACCAAATCCCAGCGATTGCGCGGCAGCGCGCGGGACATGGCATTGCGGTAGTGATTTCACCTTTGATTGCGCTGATGCACGACCAAGTCGGCGCCTTGCACGAGGCCGGGGTAGAGGCGGCGTTTTTAAACTCCAGTTTGAGTGGCGAAGATGCCAACGCGGTTGAGCAACGCATGCGCCGCGGCGATATGACACTGCTCTATGCCGCACCCGAGCGTGTCACCACGCCTCGCTTTTTGGCACAACTCGATGATTTGTATGCGCAAGGGCACTTGAGTTTGTTTGCGATTGACGAAGCCCATTGCGTCAGCCAATGGGGCCATGACTTCCGACCCGAATACCGAGCGCTTACGGTTTTGCACGAGCGCTACTCCGGTGTGCCGCGCATTGCACTCACCGCCACAGCAGACACTACAACGCGCGCAGACATCGTCGAGCGATTGCAATTAGAAAACGCCCAGCAATTCGTCAGCAGCTTTGACAGGCCCAACATCCGCTACACCATCATCGAGAAGAAAGATGCGTCGACGCAGTTGCTGCGCTTTATTCAACGCGAACACACGGGCGCCTACGGCCAAGACAGTGGCATCGTCTATTGCCAATCACGCAAACGGGTGGAAGAGGTGGCGCAATTACTCTGCGACGCTGGCATTTCTGCATTGCCCTACCACGCCGGGTTAGCGCCAGCGACGCGCCAAGACAACCAAAACCGTTTTTTGCGCGAAGAGGGTTTGGTGATGGTCGCCACTATCGCCTTTGGTATGGGCATCGACAAGCCCGATGTGCGTTTTGTTGCGCACTTGGATATGCCTAAAAACATCGAAGGTTATTACCAAGAGACGGGCCGTGCGGGGCGCGACGGCCAAAGTGCTAACGCTTGGATGGCCTATGGTTTAAACGATGTGGTCAACCAACGCCGCATGATCGATGAAAGCCCTGCGGCAGAAGACTTCAAACAAGTCATGCGCGGCAAACTCGATGCGCTACTGGCTTTGGCCGAAGCCACCGATTGCCGTCGGGGACGGCTACTGGGCTATTTTGGGGAAACCCACCCAAAAATGAAGTGTGGCAATTGCGACAACTGCTTGCAGCCTCCACAAATTTGGGATGGCACAGAAGCAGCCCGCATGCTGCTCTCAACCATTTACCGCATTCACCAGCAAGACGGCAAAACATTTGGTGCGGGTCATGTGATGGATATCTTGCGCGGCAAAGACACCGAAAAAGTCCAGCAATATGGCCACGCGCGCTTAAGCACGTTTGGTATTGGTGCCCAATTTTCCGAACAGCAATTACGTGGGGTGCTACGCCAACTTATCGCCTTGGGTGCTTTGGGGGTCGATGCACAAACTTTCAGCACACTTTATTTGACCCAAAGTTCACGTGCTGTACTCAAAGGCGAGATGGCGATTCGTTTGCGCGCGTCCGTCTCTACGCCCGTGGCCAGCAAGTCAAAAAGCCGCGCCTCTGGCAGCGTACACAAACCCACGCCCACGCCATTGGATGCCACCGGTCAAGCACGCTTTGACGCACTCAAGGCTTGGCGCGGCGAAGTGGCGAAGTCACACAATTTACCTGCGTATGTGATTTTTCATGATGCCACCTTGGCGGCGATTGCCAAGGCCGGTCCTGCCGATTTGGACAGTTTGCAGGGAATTGCCGGAATTGGCGTGAAGAAGTTAGAGGCTTATGGGCAAGAAGTCTTGCGGGTTGTGGCATCTGTTGAATGACAAGACCTAAATAGGCGGGTGGACTAAAATCTTAAGATTCATCTAATTAGGAGTTTCCATGTCCCAAGCAAATGACGATTCGCATGACGGCCAACAAGACGTGGTCGAGTCCATCGTCCCCTTGATGCCGATCGTGCTTCCTGTTGCTGGTGGCATTTTGATTTTCTTGTTAGCCTTTATTGCCGTTTTCATGGCCTGAGGTCTTTGATGAACGCACCCGCTTATGTAAAAAATCCCAAACTGATCGCTTGGGTGGCAGAAATGGCTGCCTTGTGCAAACCAGACACCGTCTATTGGTGCGATGGCAGTGAAGAGGAATACCAGCGCCTTTGCCAGCAATTGGTAGACGCAGGCACCTTCAAAAAGCTCAACCCCGCCAAGCGCCCAGGCTCTTACCTCGCATGGTCTGACCCCAGCGACGTAGCGCGCGTGGAAGACCGCACCTACATTTGCTCTGAGAAAAAAGAAGACGCCGGCCCCACCAACAACTGGATGGCCCCCGCTGAGATGCGCGCCACCTTGCAGCCCTTGTTCGACGGCTGCATGAAAGGGCGCACCATGTATGTAGTGCCTTTCAGCATGGGGCCCATGGGCTCACACATTGCCCACGTCGGCATTGAACTCTCTGACAGCGCCTATGTGGCAGTCAACCAACGCATCATGACCCGCATGGGCAAGGCGGTCTATGACGTGATCGGCACCGACGGCGCTTTTGTACCTTGCGTGCACACCGTGGGCGCACCTTTAGCTGCTGGCCAAGCCGATGTGAAATGGCCTTGTAACAAAACCAAATACATCGTGCACTACCCAGAAACACGTGAAATCTGGTCTTATGGTTCAGGTTATGGTGGCAATGCTTTGCTGGGCAAGAAATGTTTTGCTTTGCGCATCGCCTCCAATATGGGGCGCGACCAAGGGTGGTTGGCCGAGCACATGCTCATCTTGGGCGTGACCAATC
The DNA here is from genome assembly GCA_002347905.1 of Comamonadaceae bacterium UBA2237. Lineage (GTDB taxonomy): Bacteria > Pseudomonadota > Gammaproteobacteria > Burkholderiales > Burkholderiaceae_C > Limnohabitans. The sequence goes on from DDYJ01000186.1 coordinate 7,950, forward strand.
CGCAAGGCAAAAAATACCATGTGGCGGCGGCTTTTCCCAGCGCTTGCGGCAAAACCAATTTCTCCATGTTGGTACCACCTGAAGGCTTCAAAGGCTGGAAAGTCACCACCATAGGTGACGACATCGCCTGGATCAAGCCGCACTCTGACGGCAAGCTCTACGCCATTAACCCAGAAGCAGGTTACTTTGGCGTCGCCCCAGGCACCAACTTCCACACCAACCCCAACTGCATGGCCAGTTTGGACAAGAACGTAATCTTCACCAATGTCGCATTGACCGACGACGGTGACGTGTGGTGGGAAGGCATGGAAAAAGACACTGGCAAATTGCCAGACCATTTGATCGACTGGCAAGGCAAAGATTGGACCCCTGCGATTGCCAAAGAGACTGGCGCCAAAGCAGCGCATGCCAATGCGCGTTTCACTGTAGCTGCCACAAACAACCCTGCGCTCGACGCACAGTGGGATGACGCCAACGGCGTCGCAATTGACGCGTTTATCTTTGGCGGACGCCGCTCGACCACTGTGCCTTTGGTAACGGAAGCCCGCAACTGGACCGAAGGTGTCTACATGGCTGCCACCATGGGTTCAGAAACCACCGCTGCCGCCGCAGGTCAGCAAGGCGTGGTACGCCGCGATCCATTCGCCATGTTGCCTTTCATGGGCTACAACATGAGCGACTACTTCCAACATTGGCTCAATATGGGCCAAACGCTCAAAGCCTCTGGAACCAAAGTACCTTCTATCTATTGCGTGAACTGGTTCCGCAAAGGCGAAGACGGCAAATTTGTTTGGCCAGGTTACGGCGAAAACATGCGCGTCTTGAAGTGGATGATCGACCGCATCGAGGGCACGGCCAAAGGCAAAGAAAACGTCTTTGGTATCAGCCCTAGCTATGAAGAAATTACATGGACAGGCTTGAGCTTCTCTCCTGAGCAATTCAAAACCGTCACCCATATTGACAAAGCCGCATGGGTGGAAGAGTTGAAGTTGCACGAAGAACTGTTCACACAACTCGCTTATCACTTACCAGCGGAGATGACGGCTACGAAGGCGGCCTTGGCAGTTCGGCTCGAAGCTTGATTTTTTATGAGGCTCTATGCGCTTCTTGTAACTGCTTGCGCTGGCTTTTTTTCGTGTGCGGCTTTTTCGCAAGG
>DDYJ01000112.1:0-5778 GCA_002347905.1 Comamonadaceae bacterium UBA2237
ATCAACGTGAATGTGGTGTTTGCCATGACCTTTGCGGTGGGCTCTGGACTTGCGGGCCTGGGCGGCGCTTTGGGGGCTGAGGTGCTGGGGCTAGACCCCACTTTTCCGCTCAAGTTCATGGTGTACTTTTTGATCGTGGTGGCCGTGGGCGGTACTTCCTCGATCACGGGTCCATTGCTAGCGGCTTTGTTGTTGGGGGTGGCCGATGTGGCTGGTAAATATTACGTACCCAAGTTAGGCGCCTTCATCGTCTACTCCTTGATGCTGGCGATTTTGATGTGGCGTCCGCAAGGTTTGTTTGTGCGGCAAGGGGGGAAGTGATTTGTCGAACTTGCAAATGCCGCTTTTGAAGAAATCTGCCATGCAATGGTGGGAGCCACTTGTCTGGCTTTTGGCTTTTGCAACGCCCTGGGCTCTGCCTCACCACGCTTTGATCATCAACGAGATTGCTATCGTCGCGCTTTTTGCGGTGTCGCTCGATTTGGTGTTGGGTTACAGCGGTATCGTGTCCTTGGGGCACGCCTCATTTTTAGGCTTTGGTGCTTACACAGCAGCCTTGTTTGCCAAATGGATACACCCTGACCCATTGCTCGGTTTGGCGGTGGGGACCGTGGCGGCTTGCGTGCTCGGTGCATTGTGTTCGGCCACGATTTTGCGGGGCAGTGATTTGACGCGCTTGATGGTCACCTTGGGTATGGCGCTGATCTTGTTTGAGTTGGCCAACAAGTTTGACGGATTGACTGGCGGTTCCGATGGCTTGCAAGGTGTAGTGATGGGCCCCGTACTAGGACGCTTTGAATTTGACTTGATGGGCCAAGTGGCGGCGAGCTATTCCTTAGTGGTATTGCTGGTGCTATTTTTCCTGGTACGCCGATTGGTGCATTCGCCCTTTGGCGCTACTTTGATGGCTGTGCGCGACAACCGTTTGCGGGCGATGGCGATTGGGGTTCCTGTGTCAGCCCGACTGGCTGCGGCTTACACGATAGCGGCGGGTGTGGCAGGCGCCGCTGGCGCACTGATGGCGCAGACCACTGGCTTTGCATCGCTCGATGTGTTCGCGCTAGAGCGCTCAGCCGACGTGACGTTGATTTTGGTGATTGGTGGCGTAGGTTGGTTATACGGCGGCGTGATCGGTGCGGTGGTATTTAAGTTGTTGCACGACGTGATTTCCAGCATCACCCCGCAATACTGGACGTTTTGGATGGGCTTGTTTTTGGTGGTGTTGGTGATGGTCGGGCGCGAGCGCTTGTTCAAGCCTTGGACGTGGATGGGGCGCACATGATTGCCAACACAGTGGTTCTGCAAACCCACGGTCTGGTCAAACGCTTTGGCGGTATTACCGCAACTGACCATGTGAATTTGACCATCCACCAAGGCGCCCGCCATGCGCTGATTGGCCCCAACGGTGCGGGTAAAACCACGCTGATCAACCTCATCACCGGCGTGTTGCCACCAAGTGAAGGGCGTATCACCTTGGAGGGTGCCGACATCACCGACCTCGCCCCCCACCAGCGGGTGCGACGCGGTTTGGTGCGCACGTTTCAGATCAACCAACTCTTTAGCGGCATGACGCCCTTGGAGACTTTGACGATGGTGGTCTCTCAGCACCGAGGCTTAGGCACTAAGTGGTGGCAAGCGCTGGGACACGACAAATCGGTGGTCGAGCGTTGCGGACAGTTGCTGGAGCAATTCCGCTTGACCGATGTGATGCACCAACGCACCGAACAAATGCCCTATGGCAAGCGACGCTTGTTGGAAATGGCCATTGCCTTGGCCTGTGAGCCGCGTGTGTTGCTGTTGGACGAGCCAGTGGCTGGTGTTCCAGCGGGCGAGCGTGAGGAGCTCTTGCACACCGTCTCTGCTTTGCCTGCAGATGTGTCCGTGGTGCTGATTGAGCACGACATGGATTTGGTGTTTGAATTCGCCAAGCGCATCACGGTTCTGGTGAATGGGGCGGTGCTGACCGAAGGAACGCCCGAAGAGATCGCACAAGACCCGCAAGTCAAGGCCGTCTATTTGGGACACGGGGAGGGCGCGCATGTCTGAGTTATTGCGAGTCGAACATCTGAGCGCGGGCTATGGCGAAGCGGTGGTGTTGAATGACATCAGTTTGTCTTTGGCGGAAGGTGAAACCCTGGCGTTACTCGGTCGTAATGGCACGGGCAAAACTACTTTGATGGACACGCTTGCTGGCGCAACGCGTCAGCATGGCGGACAGATATTTTTGGCGGGTCAACCTTTGCATGCCTTGGCGTCTTTCCAAAGGGCTGAAGCTGGCATTGGTTGGGTACCGCAGGAGCGTTGTATTTTTAAGTCGCTGACGGTGCACGAGAACTTGACCGCTGTGGCGCAAGCGGTACGTTCAGACCGTGGTGTCCATGCAGCTTGGACGCCAGAGCGGGTTTACGAACTTTTCCCCCGTTTGGCTGAACGCAAAACCAATTTGGGCACGCAACTCTCAGGCGGGGAACAACAAATGTTGGCAGTAGGGCGCGCATTGGTATTGAATCCGCGTTTGCTTTTGTTGGACGAACCGCTGGAAGGTTTGGCGCCCATCATCGTGCAAGAACTGTTGCGTGCGATTGCGCGCATCACGCGTGAAGAGGGCTTGTCGGCCATCATCGTCGAGCAGCATCCGCAAGCGATTTTGGCGATCAGCCACCAAGCGGTGGTGTTGGACCAAGGGCGAGTGGTGCACCAAGGTTCTGCGCAAACTTTGGTGTCGCAGCCTGGATTACTCGACCAGTTGCTTGGGGTTGCACGGACTTAAATTTTCTGAAGTAATTTTTTCTAGGGGCAGTCATGTTTATAAAAAATGCTTGGTACGTGGCATGCATGCCCGACGACTTCCAAGACAAACCTTTGGGCCGCAAGATTTGTGGCGAGAGCATGGTTTTTTACCGTGGCGTGCAAGGCCAACCGGTGGCTTTGGAAGATTTTTGCCCGCACCGTGGCGCGCCTCTTTCGCTGGGGTTTGTAAAAGACGGAAATTTGGTCTGTGGCTACCATGGGCTAGAGATGGGTTGTGAGGGTAAAACCATCGCCATGCCAGGCCAGCGTGTGCGGGGCTTTCCGGCGATCCGTAGCTTTCCTGTGGTCGAGCGTTATGGCTTTGTGTGGGTGTGGCCAGGACAAGCTGACAAGGCCAGTGAAGATCTGATTCCTAAGTTTGAGTTTTTCGACAACCCCGCTTGGGCCTATGGCGGCGGGCTGTATCACATTGCCTGTGATTACAGACTGATGGTCGATAACCTGATGGACCTGACCCACGAAACCTATGTACACGCCAGCACGATTGGCCAAAAGGAAATCGACGAAGTGCCTTGCGTCACCAAGACCGAGGGTGACCACGTCACCACCAGCCGTTTTATGGAGAACATCACTGCGCCGCCTTTTTGGAAGATGGCGCTGCGCGGAAACAAACTGGCAGATGACGTACCAGTCGATCGCTGGCAGATTTGCCATTTCACGCCGCCCAGCCACGTCATGATCGAAGTGGGGGTGGCGCATGCGGGGCATGGCGGCTACCACGCTCCCGACAACGTCAAGGCTTACAGCGTAGTGGTCGACTTCATCACCCCCGAGACCGAGACTTCGATTTGGTATTTTTGGGGTATGGCGCGCAAATTCCAGCCGCAAGATGCGGCGTTGACTGCCTCTATCCGGGAAGGGCAGGGCAAGATATTTTCCGAAGACTTGCAGATGCTCGAGTTGCAACAAAAAAACTTGTTGGCGCATCCGACGCGCGAGTTACTCAAGCTCAATATCGATGCCGGCGGGGTGCAATCGCGCCGGGTGATCGACCGATTACTAGCAAAGGAGGCAGCCCATGGCTGACACAGCATTCACCGTCAAGTTGGCGAGTACGGGTCAAGAAATACCCATTGCTGCCGATCAAACAGTATTGGATGCTTTGCATAACGCTGGGCTCAATGTTCCGATTTCATGCGGACAAGGGATTTGCGGCACATGTCTGACGCGGGTTGTGGAAGGGACTCCTGACCATCGCGACATGTACCTGACCCCTGAGGAGCAAGACGCAAATGACCAATTTACGCCTTGTTGCTCGCGCGCGAAGACAAATGTTCTGGTTTTAGATTTGTAGATCAGTTTGGAGTTCGTGGATTAGGAAGCACCTTCAAAAATTCACCTAAGTCTTTGCTTTGCATAGATTTTTTTTCACAAATAAACAACAAAAAAATCAACAAATCGGCAATTTTGGTACTTTGTTTGCTAAAATTTTGTGCAAGGAGTCCATATGTCTAACCAATCAGAATCACTAGAAAGCGTCGTCATTGGCGACGGCGTTGTCGTCAAAGGCACTTTCACCGTCCCATCCAAAGCCATCATCAATGGCGTGATTGAAGGGGATTTGACAGCAGAAGAAGTGCTGATTGGCCCAACTGGCCGAATCACCGGGCGCGTCTCCGCCAAGGTCATTGACGTACGTGGGCAGTTGCACAACACCATTGTTAGCGAGAAGAGTCTGATCGTGCGCGCCACTGGCAAGATCGCCGGCAAGGTGCAGTACGCCGAGATCGAAATTGAAAAAGGTGGCGAGATCGAAGGTACGCTCAGTCAAAGCGCTGATGGCCCTGTGATTCAAGTCGGCACCTCACCTGCGGCCTAAGTTACCAGCAGGTCATGCGGTTTAACCGAATCCTCAAAAGCATTCCATTGGTGCCGAGCTTGGTCATCAAGGGATGGACGCGCCAGTATGAAGACGCGCGCATCATCTTGGAGCAAAACGGCGACCTGCATTACCTCAACATCAGTGCACGCGTCCAAAGCTTCTTAGTCCGTGGTGGCATTTTGGCCACTGGCGTTATGCTGACCTCGATTAGTGTTTTGCTGGTCACCAGCATTGGTTTGATGGTCAGCAGAGCTAAATTAGAGCGCTCGCATGAAGAGGTCTATCGGGCCTTGCTCAGCAGCGTGTCAGACAACGACAACCCCGACCGCTTGAGCATGTCCGAAGAGCAGATGGTGGCTTTGGCCCAAACCATCCGCGACCGCGACATGAGCATTCGCCGCTTCGTCGACACCTCTATGGTTGCCGTGGCGCAAGAAAACGTGACGATGAAATCGCAACTTGAGTCTTCTGGTCTGACCGAAAAAATCGTCAAGATCATTCAGCAAAACTCGGCCAACGGGGGCTATGCACTCGAAGACGATGTGAAGGACAACCCTTTGCTACGCGGCAAAGTGGCTGAGGAACTCTCTAGCAACCGCGCTATGCGCGAGGTGATGTATTCCTTGCCTAGTGCGATGCCTGTGCCCAACTACAGCGTCTCATCCGACTTTGGTATTCGTCGTCACCCCATCACGGGACAAACGCATTTCCACACGGGTGTGGACATGTTGAGCCAGACGGGCGAAGAGAAAGTCCACCCTGTAAAACCGGGTGTTGTGGTGTTGGCCGAATTCCAAACCCAACTTGGTAACACCGTTGTAGTTCGTCATACCAATGGGGTAGAGTCACTGTATGGTCATATGGCTAATCTACAAGTCAAGCTCGGTGACAAAGTGACGCTTGATTCAGTATTGGGCAATATCGGTAATACGGGGGCATCCTCCACTGGAAAGCATTTACATTTGGAAATTTTGATTGGCGGTTATCCTGTCAATCCTCAGAAAGTTATTCGCACGGCACAATATGTTCAACAAATCCAAAACCAGCAACGTTAATCCGCCGACGGATGAACCCATCACAAATCCTGTTGAGGACGAAGAAATGGCGTCAGAAGCTCCTGAAAACAACGTACCCGCACCAACTCC
>DDYJ01000112.1:5831-9315 GCA_002347905.1 Comamonadaceae bacterium UBA2237
CTCAACGGCCAAATTCAAGTGGACGAATTGACTATCGGTGCCCGCGGCCAAGTCGAAGGCGTTGTGACATGCAGTAGTCTGCACATTAAGGGTAAATTCTCTGGAACTGCCACTTGTAACGAGTTGATCGTCACGTCGTCTGCATCAGTGGACGGACATGTGGTCTACCAAACCTTGTCAGTCCAAAAAGGCGCATCTATCAAAGGCGAACTTCTTTTGGTCAAGTAAATGGACAACCACACTCCACAAATCAACGGCGCCTTGCTTCGTATGCGCCGCGAAGAATTGGGGTGGACCCAGGCAGATTTGGCCACTCGCGCCTGTTTGTCTAACAAACAGGTCAAACAAATCGAAGAGGGCGGCACCAGCTCTTTTTACAGCGACACCGTGAAGTTGACCGCTGCCAAAAAAATCAGCGGTATTTTGGGCATACCCGCACAGTCTTTGTTTGTAGTGGAAGAGCCCGCGCCCTCTGCAGATGCGATTGCAGACCAACAAGATTCGCATACCCCCGATACTGACGTAGCGCCAACGGAGCCCTCAGGCCAACTTGCCGTTGACAAAACCCAAGCGGAGCAGTCCGCTTCAGAAGCCCATAGCGACCACACTAGCCAAGACGATATTGCATCCCCTGCGGTTAAGCCCTATCTCAAATCGCCGTCTGTCGAGACGACCGTGATTCAAAAATCGACCAATTCCGCGCTCGATGATGAGGACAAGCCCAAGTCTAAAAATTCTTTGTGGTTCATCATTGCGTTGTTTGTTGCTGCCCTGGGTTTGGCCGCTGTCATGCAACAGCCCGCACCGACCCCTCCAGCCGAGCCACCACCACCCATTCAGGTCTTGCCACCAGAGCAGTCGGACCCTGCTGCCTCCGCGCCTAGCGACGCCGCTTCTGCGCTTGTCACGCCCGCTGCGCCTGCGGTTGCGCCAGCCCCAGTGGCTTCATCAGCACCTTCGACACCACTTGCAACACCATCGACTGCGCCTGTAAGCGCTGCACCTAGTGCGCGTCCCGCAGTCGTGTCAGCCCCTTCATCGGTGTCTGCATCCGCGTCGGTTGGTTCTACAACGCCCTCTGCACCAACGACCTCATCGACGCCTGCTACCCCCCCTGCTAGCAAGCCTTAAATACGGCTTTTTTACACTCCACCGCGAGACATCGCTTCGCTACGGCTAGTCGCTAGCGCTTGGGCATCAGGCACGCCCAAAGGCCAGCCAGCAAGATGCATGGATGCAATGGCGTGCATGGCATCGATCCAAGCTGGGTTGTCGTTGAGGCAAGGGATGTAGTGGAATTGTTCGCCACCGGCGTGCATAAAGGCTTCTTGCGCTTCTTGCGCAATTTCCTCTAAGGTTTCTAAGCAGTCGCTGGTAAAGCCTGGGCAGATCAGATCCACCTTTTTCAGGCCTTGCTCTGCCAGCGCCACCAAAGTGGGCTCGGTATAGGGCTCCAGCCATTTCGCCTTGCCAAAACGTGATTGGAAGGTCACGATGTATTTTGTTTTGTCTATGCCTAATGCTTCGCCTAGCAAGCGCGCTGTTTTGTAGCACTCGCAGTGGTAAGGATCGCCCAAATGCAGGGTGCGCTCAGGCACCCCATGAAAACTCATCACCAAACGTTCGCCTTGTCCGTGCTCCGACCAATGCGCACGCACTTGTTGGGCTAAGGCCGCGATGTAGGCGGGGTGGTCGTGGTAATGGTTGATAAACCGAAACTCTGGCAACAAGCGGGTGCGTTGGCCCCACGTGTAAACCGCATCAAACACGCTTGCTGTGGTGGTGCCTGAATATTGTGGGTAAGCAGGCATCACCAAGACACGCGTAAAGCCCTCTGCTTTGAGCGCGTCGAGTTGCGATGCCATCGACGGATTGCCGTAGCGCATGGCATAGCGCACGCGCACTTGCTCTTGGCGTTGGGCGAATGCGGTATCAAGAGCTTGCGCTTGGCGTTCGGTCCAGACCTTCAGCGGAGAGCCTTCCGCCGTCCAAATACTCGCGTATTTCAAGGCTGACTTGGCGGGACGGATGCGCAAAATAATGCCGTGCAAGATCAACATCCAGACCAAACGGGGGATTTCCACCACGCGGTGGTCGCTTAAAAACTCGCCCAAATAGCGGCGCAAGGCGCTCGCGGTGGGGGCGTCAGGCGTGCCAAGGTTGCAAAACAGTACAGCAGTGCGCGGGGTTTGGCCGTGGCTAAAAGGCGGTTCTTGGGCGAAGGGAGGTTGAAGCATGCGTTATTCTCGCCTACCCATGCCAACACTCTCCCAAATCCAAGCGATTACCCTAGACCTTGACGACACGCTGTGGCCCGTAGCGCCCACCATCGCAGGTGCCGAACAAGATTTACTCCACTGGTTGCTGGCCAACACGCCCAAAACGGCAGAGTTGACCCAGCAAGCCGAGGTCAAACAAACCATCCGCCAACGCGTGGTGGCCCAGCACACAACAAAAACCCATGACTTGGGCTTTTTACGATGTGAAGTGATCCGCGAAACCATGCGCCAAGCGGGAGACGATCCCCAGCTGGCGGACGAGGCGTATGCAGTTTTTAACGCCGCTAGGCAGCGCGTCAATCTCTATGCGGGTGTAGAGGCGGCGTTGGTTCGCCTTGCTGCGAAATATCGCTTGGTCGCCATCTCCAACGGCACAGCAGATGTTTTCGTCACGCCCGCCGCGCCATACTTTTATGCGGCATTCAAAGCCCACGAAGTGGGGGTGGCCAAACCTGACGGAAAAATTTACCAAATGGCCAGCTCGCATTTGGCGCTAGACCCAAACCAAATTTTGCACGTGGGCGACGATGCCCATGCCGACGCTTGGGGTGCACGCGAAGCAGGATTGCACGCGGTGTGGATCAATCCGCAAGGCCATCCGTGGACGCACGACTCGCCCCAACCTTGGACAGTGCGCCACTTAGTCGAGGTGGCGGACCACTTGCAAGCCTGAGCGAACAGCACCCTCTAAGGTTGCGGGGTAAGGACCGCGCACATAGTCTCCACACGCATAGATATGGGGGGCGACAAACATGTCGGGTTTGTCACCCGCATGGCGGGGGCTTTCAAACGTATTGGGCAAACACGCAAAAGTTGCGCGTTTTTCCACTACTGTTTGCACAAGGTTGAGTGTGTTCAAACCGAGTTGCTCAGCCACTTGCTGTTGCACTTGCGTGGCGATGCGATCCCGCTCGCCTTCAGACGCGCTGACCACCGCTGCGAGTAAACCGGGTTGCTGGCAGAGAGCTCCCCTATCGAACACAAATTGCGCAGGCGCATTGGGGCCCATGTGCAGACCGACCATGGGCCGGTTCAAACCGCTAAACCCTGCATCTTGGCATTGCAAATAAACCGTCGCGATGGAGGTGTGCGAGAGTGCATCTGCTTTGTTTGACCAAGCAGGTGCGACCGTTTGCATCAAACGCGCTGCTTCCCAAGCGGGGCAAGCGAGTACTAAACCCCTTTTTTGTCCATTTTCTTTGGGC
>DDYJ01000036.1:0-131 GCA_002347905.1 Comamonadaceae bacterium UBA2237
CCAACTTGCCTACCCCCAACCCGTTGAACTGCGTGCCTTGGGGTGCAAAACAAAAACCCCGACAATCCAGTTTTTCGCAAACGCCAAAGTTAGGAGACGCCAATGACCACCAAAGCCTTCGCCAGCCAAGC
>DDYJ01000036.1:213-1955 GCA_002347905.1 Comamonadaceae bacterium UBA2237
AGCGACAAGCCCATCAAGTATGTGTTGTTGACCCACTACCACGCCGTTCGCGTTTTGGGTGCGAGTGCTTATGCGTCCGAAGGCGCAACCGAGATCATCGCCAGCCATGGCACGCACAGCCTCATCGTGGAGCGGGGTGCCCAAGATATGCAGAGTGAGATCGAACGATTCCCCCGTTTATTCCGTGGCGTTGAAGGCATTCCAGGTTTGACTTGGCCCACGATGGTGGTGGGTGACGGAAAGCCTGGTCGCCAAGGCACTTTGCGTATTGATTTGGGCGGTGTGGTGGTCGACATTTGGCATCCTGGCCAAGGCCACACGCGCGGCGACACGATTGCTTGGGTCGAATCTGAAAAAGTTTTGTTCAGCGGCGATTTGGTGGAGTACGAAGCCGGCGTCTACACCGGCGACGCCCAACTGGAAGAATGGCCCGCCACGTTGGAAGCTTTGCGCGCGTTGAACGCTGTAGCCATCGTTCCCGGACGAGGTGAAGCGATGAAGGGGCACGATAACGTCAACAAGGCCTTGGACTACACCAAGCTTTGGGTGGAAACTTTATTCAACTGCGGCAAAGAAGCGGCAGCCAAGGGTTTGGATTTGAAAGCTTCTATGGAGCTCACACGCAAAAGCATGGATCCTGTGTTTGGACATGTATTTATCTATGAGCACTGCTTGCCATTTGATGTGAGCCGCGCCTATGACGAAGCCAAGGGCATCAAGAACCCACGCATTTGGACGGCTGAGCGCGATAAGGAAATGTGGGCGGCTTTGCAAGCGTAAAGGTGGAACTATTTTTTCACCGATAAGTTGTAGAAGATAGTTTCATAGCTGCGTAAATTTTCTGCCAGCCGCTCACGTTGCGCACGTGAGGTGCTGTTGTGGAGTTTGGCGAATCCTTCGCAGTTTTCTTGCTTCAGGGTCTGGCTGTATTTTTGTAATGTTTCATCGGGAGGAAGCAAACTCCTATCCATCCAGCCTCTGAGCATCGCTTGCGATGCAGCATTACTTGCCCCAGTTTGGATGATTCGGTGAAAGGTTTGCAGGGCATCGTTTTGTCTGCGAAGTCGATCTTCATAAGAAGTGGCTGGATGAAAACTCGACTTTGAAATCCACTGCTTCACAGTTTCCTTTTGTGGCGTATCTAAGCTACCGTAGAAATCTTCAAGTCGGCTGAGTAATTGTTTGTTGCGATAACGCAAGCGTTTTTCTTCGCTGACATCCATATAGTTTTCGCGCCATTCTTGGTTGAGCTTGTCGTATTTCTTACGAACATTGTTTAATTGAGTTGCACTCAGTTGTGTCACCAATTGCGTCGCTTCGGGTTCAACATGGCGAACAAGCCCGACAAAGCCACTTTGAACCTCTTGCAAAACGGAGCAGGCTTGCTCTGCTTGTATGTCATACGGTGCCAACGCCCGCAGTTTCTGGAGAAATACTACGTACTCTGGAAGTTGAGACTGTCGATGCCATTGGTGTAAGTGACGCAGTGTGTCTTTGACAAATGGTTTTTGTTTATCCGTCAAGTCCACGTAACCATCTAGCCACCAATACGCCAATTCATCTGCTTGGTTGTAAGCAATTTGGATCGTGCTGCACCCACTTAAAAGCGCCAACGCCGATAGGCCCAATAGGCAACAGCCATGGCGGATAATTCTCAAAATCAAAGAGGACTTGAACATGACTGCGTTAGATGTGGTGATCATGGCAGCGGGTAAGGGCACACGCATGAAGAGCAGTATGCC
>DDYJ01000036.1:1996-5214 GCA_002347905.1 Comamonadaceae bacterium UBA2237
GTGGAGCCTCTTTTACAAAAGGCTTATCCTGACAAAGCATTGCAATTTGCCCAGCAAATGCCGCAACTTGGAACAGGCCATGCGGTGCAACAAGCTTTACCTTTGTTAGATGACGATGGTGTCGTCGTAGTTTTATCAGGCGATGTACCTTTAACGCAGGCCGACACATTGCAAGCATTGATCCAAGCCTGTGATGGAAAAAACTTAGCATTGCTCACCATCGAATTTGAAGATCCCACTGGTTATGGCCGCATCGTGCGTGGGTTTGACGACCAAGTCCACGGCATCATCGAACACAAAGATGCAGATGAGTTGCAGCGAGACATCAAAGAGATCTACAGCGGCATCATGGCCGTGCCTGCTAAGTGGCTCAAAAAATGGCTTCCAGAACTCAAAAACGATAACGCCCAAAAAGAGTTCTATCTGACAGATGTCGTCAAGATGGCCGTTGCAGACCATGTGCAAGTAGTCGCCCACAAAATCACTGACGCTGCCCAAGTGGCTGGCATCAATTCGCCATTGCAACTGGCAGAGTTAGAACGCATCTACCAAACGCGTCAAGCCCATGCGCTGTTGGCGCAAGGCGTTCGCATCATCGATCCGGCACGTATTGATTTGCGTGGCAATTTGGTCTGCAAAGAAGATGTGTCCATCGACATCAACTGCATTTTTGAAGGACAGGTTCAATTAGGCGTTGGTGTGAGCATAGGCGCCCATTGCGTGATTGCTAACTGCTGCATTGAAGATGGTGCGACGATATTGCCCTTCACCCACATCGACGGTGAAAAGCAAGGCGTCACTGTGGGCAAAGGTGCACGCGTAGGTCCTTATGCGCGCTTGCGTCCTGGCGCACAACTTGGTAACGATGTGCATATAGGCAACTTTGTAGAAGTCAAAAATTCCACTTTGGCCGATGGCGCAAAAGCCAACCACCTGGCCTACCTTGGCGACGCCACCGTGGGTGAGCGCGTGAACTATGGTGCGGGCAGTATCACCGCCAACTACGACGGCGCGAATAAGCATCGCACCATCATTGAAGCCGATGTACATATTGGTAGTAACTGTGTGTTGGTGGCGCCAGTCACCATTGGCGAGGGTGGCACGGTGGGCGGTGGTTCCACCATCACCAAATCTACGGAGCCAGGCGCGCTAAGCGTTGCACGTGGCAAGCAGGTGAGTGTGGCGAATTGGAAGCGTCCACAGAAGAACCCAACGAAATCGTAAGTCGCACTAAACGCGCGAACCGTTCGATTCGTGCTAATATCGCGTCATGCAAACCCTCACCGCAAACGAAGCCAAAACCCAGTTTGGTCATTTCATCGATATGGCCCAGCGCGAACCTGTTCGCGTTGTTCGTCGCGAGCGTGTAGTGGGCGTTATGGTGTCTGCCCAAGATTACGATGCCATGCGTGCCTTCTATGCCAATCGATTGCAGCATACTTTGGTTGCATCAGCCAAGCAGTCTGAAAAAGCTGGCATGACAGCAAAACGTTTAGAAGCATTGCTGCGTGACGAAACCTAGGTGGGTGATCGACACCAATGTGTTGATCAGTGCCGCCCTTTCTTCAAAGGGTGCTCCAGCCAAGCTTGTCCACTACTGTCTTGAAAATGGCGCGTTGGTTTTCTCAGCGGCAACTTTTGAAGAGCTAAGGACTCGGCTATACAAGCCAAAGTTTGATCCCTACATAACAATCGAATTTCGTAATCAGTTATTACATGACTTCAATGCATCTGCAGTTTGGGTCGAGATAAGTAAAGTAGGTAAATATTGCCGCGATAGGGATGACGACGTATTCATTGAAACAGCGCTGCAATCAAAAGCTGATCTACTCATTAGTGGTGACCAAGATCTGCTAACTGCTAAGTCTGTCAAAAATGTGCGCATCGTGTCGCCCGCTCAGGCGGCAAAGTTGCTTGGGCTATCGCCCTAAAATCGAATCACTTAGAAAGAACTTCCATGTGCGGCATCGTCGGCGCGGTCTCCAAGCGCAATATTGTTTCCATCCTTGTCCAAGGCTTGCAGCGTTTGGAGTACCGTGGCTATGACTCATGTGGTGTTGCCGTGCATGCTGCAAGCTTGGGTTCAGCAAAGGGTGGATTACAACGCGCACGCAGTATGGCGCGTGTGTCTGAACTGATAGAGCAAGTTGCCACCGACAAAGTAGAAGGTGGCACAGGCATCGCCCACACGCGTTGGGCGACCCATGGCGCACCGGCAGTGCATAACGCACACCCCCATTTCAGCCACGGCCCTGCTAAAACACAAAAAGATGCAGAGGGTCGCGTTGCTTTGGTCCACAACGGAATCATTGAAAACCACGACGAATTGCGTGCAGCATTACAAGCCAAAGGGTACGTGTTTGTCAGCCAAACCGATACCGAAGTGATCGCCCATTTGGTCGATAGTTTGTACGCGGGTGATTTGTTAAAGGCCATGCAAGCGGCATTGCCACAATTGCATGGGGCTTACGCATTAGCGGTGTTTCATAAAGACGAACCGCACCGCGTGGTCGGTGCGCGCGCAGGATCACCTTTGATATTGGGTGCGGGTCAGTCGCATGAAGAAAACTTCCTTGCTAGCGATGCCATGGCTTTAGCAGGCGTGACCAACCAAATCGTTTACCTAGAAGAAGGTGATGTGGTCGATTTGCAGTTAGGTAAATACGCTGTCTATGACCGCAACAACAAAGCCGTGACACGCGAAGTCAAAACCGTTAACGCACACAGCGGGGCAGCAGAGTTAGGGCCTTACCGCCATTACATGCAAAAAGAAATTTTTGAGCAACCGCGTGCAATTGCCGATACCTTAGAAGGTGTGGAGGGTATCACTTCTGAGTTGTTTGGAAAGAATGCAGAGCACACGTTCAAAGACATTGACCGCGTGCTCATCCTCGCGTGCGGCACCAGTTACTACAGCGGTTGCGTTGCGCAATATTGGATAGAAGCCATTGCCAAAATTCCTTGCCATGTAGAAATCGCCAGTGAATACCGCTACCGTGAATCTGTTGCAGACCCGCGCACCTTGGTTGTCACCATCACACAAAGCGGCGAAACCGCAGACACCTTGGCTGCATTGCGACACGCACAAAGCCTAGGCTTACAGCACACCTTGACCATATGCAACGTCTCCACCAGTGCCATGGTGCGTGAATGTGCGTTAGCCTATGTCACCCGCGCTGGCGCTGAGATAGGCGTGGCATCAACCAAAGCTTTCACCA
>DDYJ01000038.1 GCA_002347905.1 Comamonadaceae bacterium UBA2237
TTGCAAGGCAAATCTTTGTTTCGAGAGTTGACAACCAATGGTTATGGTTGGGGCTTGGCGGTAGGTCAAATCAACCACCCGAGTACCACTGCTGGTCCTAACAGTTTGGGAAATACTTATGCCTACATCCCATTGTCAGTATCCACGCTGAATGACAAAGTCATCTACCACACCAACCTAGGCTGGCTGCGTGATAAAGCCAAAAATGAAAACCGTGTAACCTATGGTTTTGGTGCCGAAATTCAAACCACCAGCCGATTCATTTTTATTGCCGAATCTTTTGGCGACAACAAAGCTAAGCCTTATTGGCAAGCAGGGGGACGGTACACCTTGATACCTAACCTGTTACAAATTGACACCACGATTGGCCAGCAATTTAATGGCATCACCAACACGCGATGGATATCTTTTGGTTTGCGCTACATTCCTGATTCAATTTTTTAAATCGCCAGGTTTGTAGAGCCTATGACTTACCCCTTGCCCTTAGCACCCATATCTCACGCGCCCATACAAATGGACGCTATGTCGCGTTTGGGTGAGTTGATCAACACCCACATTCAAGACAAACGCTACCCTGGTGCGCAAATTGCGTTGGCTTATCAAGGTAGTTTGGTGTGGGAGCAAAGTTTTGGACAAGCCCGTGTGGGCCAAGGTCATGATGCCGATACCAAAGCGATCACGGCTGACAACCAGTCCTTGTGGCTGTTGTATTCCAACACCAAAATCATCATGGCAACTTTGCTGTGGAAATTGCATGAACAAGGTAAATTGCGTTTCACAGATCGCGTGGTCGACTACCTTCCAGATTTTGCGAAAAACGGTAAAGAAGCGATCACCCTGTTTCAAGTGATCACCCACCAAGGTGGATTTCCAGATGGTGATGTACCTAGCAGTACTTGGAATGACCACGCCAAAGTGCGGGAAACAGTATGTAATTTCAATTTGCAGTGGGCGCCTGGTTCACGTATCAGTTACCACGGCCTAAGCGCCCACTGGGTATTGGCCATGGTGGTGGAGGCCATAACAGGAAAAGATTTCAGAGATGTTCTTCGCGCTGAAGTTCTCGCGCCTTTGGGATTGGCAAACGATTTATTCGTTGGTTTGCCAGTATCTGAAACATCGCGTATGACTTTTCTTTATGAGCCAGACCCTAAGGCGTCCAACGGTTTACGCTTGCGCGAAGAAAGCACCAGCAGAGTATGGCAAGAGGCGGGTGTTCCAGGCGGCGGAGCCTATGGCACCGCCCGCGGTATGGTCGCTTTGTACCAAATGATGTTGCAAGGTGGCACGCTCCATGGTGTGCGATTGCTGTCACCTAGAACATTGGCCTATGCCATTCAAAACTACACCGCAGACCGTGTGGATGAGTTCATGGGTATTCCTATGCACCGCGGTTTAGGCCCGCATTTGCGCGGAACCACGATTGGTATTCGTGGCTTGGGCTCTTTGGCCAAGCCTGATAGCTTTGGTCATGGCGGTGTGGGTACCAGTTATTGCTGGGCTGATCCGCAAAGTGGTTTTTCTTTTGCGTACATCACCAATGCGCGTGTGCCAGACCCTTGGCATTCGGTGCGATTGGACCAAGTCAGCAACTTGATCCATGCCGCAATTACGCAGTAGGTGTATTTTGAAATTTAGGTTCTGGCAAACCTTTCACGCCTGGCTGCAAGGCAAAAACTCTTCCTGCGTATGGATCTTCTTCTGCGCTGATATTTGGACGGCGCAGTGAAGTGACGAATAGGGTGTCAAAGTCGTCACCACCAAAAGCGCACATGGCCGGCTTTGCAGTCGGTATCGCAATAGACCGATCTAACTTGCCTTGTGGTGTAAAACGAGAGACCAGTCCTGCATCTGTGGCACACACCCAATAGCAACCATCCGAGTCAACCGCTGCGCCATCAGGGCGCCCCTCATGCTGCTGCATGTCTACAAATACGCGTTGGTTGCTTGGAGTTCCTGTAGCGACGTCGTAATCAAACGCCCACACAGATTGTCGACTGGCATGGGTGTCTGCCAAATACATGGTGCATCCGTCTGGGCTGAATGCAAGGCCGTTGGGCACTATCAAATCGCCCATCAAGCGTGTGAGTTGGTTGTCATTTCCAAATTTGTAAAAAGAACCGACGTTTTTACCAGCCTTGGTATCGTTAAACATAGTGCCTGATAAAAACCTGCCTTGTCTGTCGCAACGCCCGTCGTTGAAGCGCATGGGTTGTGTAGGGTGTTCAACATGGTCGAGTTTTTCATGGGTAGCAAAGCCATTCGCTTGCAGTTGCACCCGGTAGATGCCCGTCTCCATAGCGACTATCCATTCGCCATTTGTGCACATTGCCATCGACCCGACCATTTCTGGCATTTGCCATTGGCTCAATTGATCCGAGGGGGCGTGCCAGCGATAGATCTTGCCAACAGGGATATCTAACCAATACAAAGCGGATTCTTGTGAAACCCAAACAGGGCTCTCCCCAGTCTCGCATTGGGCTTCGGAGATGAGTGAGTAATGTGTAGTCACGTTGCGATGTTAATGCGTGTCAAAATCAATTGTTGACCACTAAAAATTCGGAGCCATGCAAGATGAGCGAGCAACCACCTAAAAAATATATTCGTCGCGTCGTCACGGGACATAACGCGCAAGGCCGATCTATCTTCACGGAGGACCAATTGGCTCCCTCTGTACACACGAATCCAAAAAGAGTGGGGTATCACCTCACGCAACTGTGGATGACAGACCAAACCCCTGCATATGTTGGTAATGAACCAGATCCAACCTCGCGTCCGTTAAAACTCGAACCCCCTAAAAATGGAACCGTGGTTCGCATTATTGAGTTTGGTCCAGAGGGCGAGTGGCTAGAAAAAATCGATACCCAAGACACCAAAATTGCTTGGGGTGCATTAGGAACCGACACTGCATCAACCAACAAAACGGGCGGTGCAAAACATCCGTTTATGCACCGCACCGAATCGGTTGACTATGCATTGGTATTGGAGGGCGAGATCACCATCGTGCTCGACAACGAAGAAGTCTTGCTAAAAACTGGTGACTTCCTTGTTGAACGTGGAACGAACCATGCATGGGCCAACCGCTCGGGAAAGGTTTGCCGTATGCTCTTTGTGTTGATTGATGGAAAGTTCGATCCTGAAATTTCCAAGCACTTCGATCAATAAGATCTATCAATAAGTTTTGTATGGCAAGAACTTACCTGACAAAACCACATTGACGCGATCGCCTTTGGGGTCTGGTTCACGCACGATGTCCATGCTGAAGTCGATCGCACTCATGATGCCGTCGCCAAACTCTTCATGAATGAGTTCTTTGATAGTGGTGCCATACACATTGACGATTTCATACCAGCGGTAGATCAGTGGATCGGTTGGAACTTGTGTGGGCAGTGAGCCTTTATAAGGGACTACGCAAAGCCACTTTTGTTCTTCAGGGGTCAGGCCGAAAATTTTCCCAACAATTTTTGCCTGCGCTGGCGTGGCAGTCATTTGTCCTAGGCACAAGGCGGTTGTCCACTCTTTGGAATGGCCAACTTTCTTGGCAACGTGTTCCCACTTGATGCCTTTGGAGACTTTGGTGGAAATGATTTTCTCGGTAACGGCAAGTCGATTCATAAAAACTCCTATCTAGTGTGAAATTGAAAGTCCGTGGCCTACTAAGAAATCCACAATGTGGTTTCTTAAGTCGTAATAGCCATCTAAGTGGTGCAGGTCAGCGCGTTTACGCAGAGCGGGAAGTGGGTTCATCACTACTTCAGCGATACCGCCAGGCGTATAGCCCATGTTGGTCTCGGTGGCATTACGCATCAAAATAATTTTGTCGGCTAACAAAATCGCTTCATCTACATCGTGGGTAATCATGAAGACGGTTTGTTGCGTTGCTTTCACAATCTGAATCAACTCGTCTTGTATGGTTCCGCGGGTCAAGGCGTCTAGCGCACCAAACGGCTCGTCGAGTAAGAGCATTTTGGGTTGGATAGCAAAGGCACGCGCAATGCCCACACGTTGCTTCATGCCACCAGACAACTCAGCAGGTTTTTTCTCTATGGCTTGCGACAAACCCACCATGGCCACAAATTTTTCAACTTGCGCATTCACTTCTGCCTTTGACCAATTGGGCCACTTCGATTGCACAGCAAAAGCAATGTTGCTACGCACCGATAACCATGGCATCAGTGCATGGCTTTGAAACACGACGCCACGTTCTAAGCTAGGGCCCGCTACCTCGCGTCCATCCATGATCACCACACCAGACGATGCTTGGTCTAAGCCAGCTAGCACATTCAAAATGGTGGTTTTGCCGCAACCTGAATGGCCAATAATGCAGACAAATTCACCACGTGCAATCTCAAAATAAACATCCGCAAAAACCGGTTTGCTCGGGTTGAATGATTTAGACAGCCCTTCGACTGTTAGAAATTCATTCGACATACGTCACCCATGTTTGAAACTTGGCGAACATTAAATCCAGCAACATGCCTACCAAGCCAATCAGCACAATGGCGAAAATCACGTTGGTAAGAGAAAGATTGTTCCATTCGTTCCACACAAAATAACCAATGCCCGTCCCGCCCACCAGCATTTCGGCAGCCACAATAACCAACCATGCGATGCCCATGCTGATGCGCATCCCCGTCACTATCGTAGGTGCGGCAGCAGGCAAGATCACCAAGAATGCTTTACGAACAGGGTTAACTTCTAATGTCTTGGCCACATTCAGCCATTCGCGTTTCACGGTAGATACGCCAAAGGCGGTGTTCAAGAGCATGGGCCACACCGAACATATAAAAATAACAAATACACCGGAGATAGACGAATCTTTGATGGTGTAGAGCGCCAAAGGCATCCAAGCCAATGGACTGATGGGTTTCAGTATTTGTATAAATGGATCACAAGCTTTGTATAAAAGCGGGCTCATGCCAATCACAAATCCAAAAGGTACTGCCACAACACACGCTAGTAAAAAGCCCATTGCTACCCGCACCAAAGAATGCCCAAGTTGAATCGCAATACCTTTATCGTTGGGTCCGTTGTCGTAAATAGGATCTGACAGTTGGTCCGCAAATGTAGTCAGCATTTGCGCTGGCGTTGGAAAACCAGTGGTTTTTTGACTGCCGACGTCTTTACCCATCATCTTTTGGTATTCAATCTGCTCTGCTGTCATACCCGCCACATTGACCGAAGCTGTCTTAGTGGGCAGGGTGGCGATATGCCACACCAACACAAATACCGTGAATACGAGCAGCGAAACAATGCCCGCCTTGAGTTGCAACGATTTCATTTTGTTCAGGACATTTTGTTAATGGCAAAGCTCTTGACATAGTCATCAGGCTTAGCAGGATCGAATTCTTTGCCCATGACCTTAAACTTTTTGTAGGCACCCTCTGGTGGTTTGAAGCCGGCTTCTGCCATGTGTTTTTTAGCATCTGTTAACAGGAATACTTTTTCTGCAATCTGCTTGTAATTCACATCACCTTTGATGTAGCCCCAGCGCTTCATTTGGGTCAACATCCACACCGCCATGCTTTGCCAAGGGACGGGGTCGAAGTTGGCACGATCAGGTACGTTTTTGATACCACCCAAACCGTCTGCAAACTTACCTGTCAAGACTTGCGCCAGTACAGTTTCCGGTTGATTGAGATATTGGGTAGGTGCAATGACTTTTGCAATCAATTCACGGTCTTTAGGTTGGCTGGCCATATAGCTAGCCGTCAAGATAGCGCGATAGAGAGCTGCAAAAGAGTTTGGATTTTGTTTGATAAATTCTTCACTCACGCCAAATGCACAGCAAGGGTGCCCATCCCAAATATCTTTAGAAAGTATGTGGATGAAGCCCACCTCGTCATACACAGCACGTTGGTTAAACGGATCTGGCCCTAAAAATCCGTCAATATTTCCAGCGCGTAAGTTGGCCACCATTTCTGGTGGTGGCGTGACACGTATTTGCACATCTGTGTCGGGATTGACGCCATTTTCAGCCAAGTAGTAGCGCAATAAGAAGTTGTGCATGCTGTATTCAAACGGCACTGCAAACTTAAATCCCTTCCATTGTTTGGGATCGCGCTTGTCCTTGTGTTTGACATGCAAGGTAATCGCTTGGCCATTGGTGTTTTGTATGCTGGCCACATTCATACCGACTTGGTTGCTGCCCAAACCCATAGACATAGCAATAGGCATCGGTGACAAAAAGTGACTGGCGTCATGTTCCTTGTTGATCATCTTGTCGCGTATCAAGGCCCAACCGGCTGTCTTGTTGAGTTGAACGTTTAAACCTTCTTTGCGATAAAACCCGAGTGGATCTGCCATGATCAAAGGACTGGCACAGGTGATGGCGATGAAACCTATTTTTAAATCCTTCTTCTCAAGCGAACCTTTGTCTTGTGCCATGGCTTCTAGCGCACCCAAAGGCATCACGGAGGCAATGGCGGCACGTGCTGTATTGGCACCAACTGCTTTTAAGAAATTTCTACGGACAGAATCTACCGGGAAGAGGGCTTTGACAAACGCTGCCTCCATGAAGGTGCGCGAGGTGTCTTCTAAGCTCAGAGTGGATTGCGCCTCGTGCTCCTGTGGACTGTGCGCTTGACCACATGCGCAGTGCAGCATCAGAGGTTTGTCAGCGTTGTAGGCGTCTTGCGGGGAGGCACTTTTCTGAAACAGGCTAGGCAGATCTTTTTGCATGGAACATCCTCAATAAAAATGGGCAATTCCATTTCAGCAAGGTGCATGCCATCGAGTCAGCGTCAAATCTGCTTTAAATTGGTGCCTGCTTACATAAAAGGTGCAATGGCGTGGTGCATTTTTAAATAATGTTCCATCCAAGTGCATGGCCCATGGTTGAACCCAATAATCATCGGTGTCATCCGAGACGACTTCTATTTCACATGCAAATGAATCGGTTTGAAACCACCCAGTTCAAAACGCAAATGGTCTCCCTTTTGAGGAAACTTCGAGGTAACCAAAGAGCCCAGCATGGCGATATCACCGACTTTTAGATAAGTGCCACGGTCGTTCGCTTCATTGGCAAGCCAAGCTATGGCGTTGAGCGGGTGGCCCATTAAGTCATGCGCATAGCCATGTCCGACCGATGCTCCATTGATGTATGCCTCGCCCTTTAGTTCGCCCACTACATCATCTGCACGTGGTTTGGCCGACAGATCAGGCCAAAGCTGCGTAAAGGGTACCCACTCTCCCAATACAGCGCCTTCATTCCATGTGTTGTCAGCTAGAAGTTGTAAACCTTGGCCACCCAAATTGCTGTAATCGGCTTGTCTGTCGTCAGCTACTTCAAATGCACAGGTAATGGCACTGACGGCAGAGGCAACAGATTGTCCGGTGTGTCGAATGCCAGAGGGTAAGAGGTTTTGGCCTATCTGGATAGCAATTTCAAATTCAATCAGCAAACGGCCATATCCCTTGATAGATACATCTGCAGGCGCGTGAAGCACTTGTTTACTGTGTAATCTTCCGGCGGTTGGAGCATCTAGCCCCACCATTTTTTGCATAGCGGGGGTGGCCAATGCAATTTTCCAGCCGATAACATGACCGCATTGCTGCGCTTTAATTCTGACAAATTCGTTTTGAACGGCTACTGCTTGTCTCGTATTGGACAAGTCCATATCTCTTGGCAGAGCATTGAAAGGCGTTTGCGTTGCATGTTGATGGACGAGCCAGTTGGCTACGCTTTGGGCGTTGAAATGTTGCATAACGAAGTCTCAGGCATCAGTTGAATAAAGTTTGTATAGCTTTTAAAGCATAACTGCTTAAGTGCAACTGTGTAACATGTGGTTTTCCCCTGTAAGTCCAAAATTTTCAAACATGAAACCTCATACCGATGTCCTTGTTATAGGCGGTGGCAATGCTGCATTATGCGCAGCACTTGTGGCAGCAGAAGCAGGCGCTAAGGTGCGTATTTTGGAATCATCACCTAAGGCTTGGCGTGGTGGTAACTCCTCCCACACACGCAACGTGCGTTGTATGCACGATGCGCCGCAAGATGTGTTGGTAGATGCTTATCCAGAAGAGGAGTATTGGCAAGATTTACTCAAAGTCACAGGCGGTCAAACCAATGAGCATTTGGCCCGTTTGGTCATACGTTCGTCCGCCACATTTCGTACGTGGATGCATAAGCATGGTGTGCGCTTTCAACCCTCGCTTTCAGGCGCTCTTCATACTGCGCGCACCAATGCCTTTTTTATGGGAGGTGGTAAAGCGCTTGTCAATGCTTACTACCTTAGCGCTGAACGCCACGGCATTGCTGTCGATTACAACGCCCGTGTGAGTGAACTCAAACTCGTCGATGGCCGCTTTGAAGCAGCACGCGTGACACACACTAACGCAGCAGGTGAAATTCGAGAAGAGTGGGTCTATGCCAAAACATGTGTACTAGCCTGTGGTGGATTTGAATCCAACCGAGAGTGGTTACGAGAAGCCTGGGGGCAGAATGCACTAGGGGAATGGTCAGCAGATAACTTCTTGATTCGAGGTTCACGCATCTCAATCGTTATTCGCCACTATTTGTGTAAAGTCTGCTTAGTCACGTTGGATGTCTACGGAATTGGACAAGCCATTGATATGAGGCTTGCCGTCATACATGGGTTTAGAGTAAATGACCCATGAGCCCAAAACGATGGCCAGAGTAATTATGAAAAAAAGTACTTTTAAAAAAGCTTGACCTAGCGTGTCATGATGGAGTTGTGCCCCTTGATCTTTGTGTTGGCGATGGAAATTAAGGTTTTTTATCTGTCAAAACGCATGAGCCTACCGCTTTAATTCCTTGTTTCTTTGACTCTTCTTTTTTTTGCTCTAGTGCGGCGATACATTCTTCTTTGGTTTTAAATTTTGCTTGTTCACCACCTGGGGGAGCATTGGGTCCTGTGAATGCAAATGTCAACATCCAAACAAAAGCAGAATTCATTATTCAACTCCAGTATTTCTACTAACGGCATGGGATTGCCTAAATTGAAGAAGGTTATTCTTAGTAAGTTATCAAACTTAGATTGTTTTTGCTACCTATGGTTTACGCTGATATAGATGGATTTAGCTGTTAGAGGAACTGTATGCAGTTTTATGGATTGTTGTCCTTAATTTATCCAACGCGCTAGGGCTTGAACATCCTCAGCGAATAGTTGACCTTGCTCTTTTTGGACTAACTTCCCACCTTGGTTGTAAACCAGCACAAAAGGAACGCTTGGGGGCTTTGGCAATTTTGATTGATCTTGAGAGCCTAACCACGCTGACGGGAAGCTGTATTTCGTTTTTTGAAGATGTGTTTTGGCAGCATTCAAATCTTTGTCAACAGAAACGCCAAGTACATAAAGACCTTTGCCCTGAGAGTTGATGAATAACTTATTCATCTCAGGCGATTGCTCGGCACAAAATGGACACCAGCTAGCCCAAAAATAAATGACCAGTACTTGACCCTTTAAATCGGCAAAAGAGATGGTTTCACCATTCATTAAATCCAGCTTTGACCATGAGACCGTTAAGGGAATAGGAAATTTGGCGTCATTGGATTTTTGAGCAAATAAATAGGACGGAGTAAAAGATGCCAAAGCAGCTTTTAGCAAATTCCTTCTTAATTTAATGTTCATGCGTTAATCGTAATAAGGTG
>DDYJ01000009.1:0-2803 GCA_002347905.1 Comamonadaceae bacterium UBA2237
AGCGGTATCGCTCAAACCAGCGTAGCCTTTGCCGGCAAACAGGTTCTTGCCATCTTTCCAAACGGATTGGTGGACGTGCATGCCAGAACCGTTGTCGCCCACTAAAGGTTTGGGCATGAAGGTCGCTGTTTTGCCAAATGAATGCGCCACGTTCCAAACCACATATTTCAGTTTTTGGGTCCAGTCTGCACGCTCAACCAAAGTGGAGAACTTGGTACCGATTTCGTTTTGACCTGCGCCAGCGACTTCGTGGTGGAACACTTCAACGGGAATACCCATTTCTTCCAAAATCAAGGCCATTTCGGCACGCATGTCTTGCATACTGTCGACTGGAGGTACGGGGAAGTAGCCCCCTTTCACTGTAGGACGGTGGCCTTTATTGCCGCCTTCCATGACTTTCTCAGAATTCCAAGGTGCTTCGTACTCGTCGATCTTGAAGAAAGAACCAGACATATCGTTGCCCCAACGGACATCATCAAAAATGAAAAATTCTGGTTCTGGTCCAAAGTAAGCGGTATCGCCCAAGCCAGAGGCTTTCAGATAAGCTTCTGCGCGCTTGGCAATAGAACGGGGATCACGGTCATATGACTTGCCGTCGCCTGGCTCTAAAACATCGCAGGTAAGAACGAGGGTGGACTCTTGAAAGAAAGGGTCGATGAAAGCGGACATAGCGTCAGGCATCAACAACATATCGGAGGCTTCAATGCCTTTCCAACCTGCGATAGAAGAACCGTCAAATGCGTGGCCTTCTGTGAATTTATCTTCATTGAACGCAGACACAGGCACGGTCACGTGCTGCTCTTTGCCTTTGGTATCTGTGAAACGGAAATCAACAAATTTGACTTCGCTATCTTTCACCATCTTCATCACGTCTGCGACGGTCTTGGCCATTAGGCTCTCCTTCAAGGGTAGGTTGGTTGTCTAAAAGTACGTTGTTACTCGAAGCATTATTTATGCCAGAGACCGCTTAAAAAACGGCCTGTTATAGATGACTTCTTGGGGCATATTTTGCCCTGAGTTTGACCCCGTTTGGATACCCAATCCCAAGTTCGCTTCGAAAAGTACCGAACTGGACCGTGCTTTATTATGGTGCATTAAATCTAAAAATGCACTAATTTGGGGATAATTTAAGGTCGCACCAATTCGGGGCCAAATTCCAAATCAAAGGCTTGCAAACCCTTGAGGAGTTCAGGGTAAGCGCGATCTACCAAGGCGGGCTCTCCCTTGACGCCTAACTCAATATGGCGACCATATTGGGGGTGGTCGACACTGGGCAAACTAAAGACTTTGATCCCTTCAAACTCTTTTTCCATCCGCTCCATCAATGGTGTCAACATGGCCTCCATAGATCCAAAAACAATGACAGACTTTTCCATCCAAGCAGAATCTAAAAAAAGATGCTTGTAATAGGCATCTAAAACCCACGCAATCATGGGCCAAGCCATCACTGGAAAACCGGGAACGAAGTGCACAGCTCCGCCGCCAGGCCCTTGGCAGGTGAATCCAGGAATCTTGTTGTAAGGGTTGGGAATGATCTCTGCACCCAATGGAAAAACGCCCATGTTCAAGCGGTGCACATTGTTAGGGTGATCGGGCTCATAGGGAACGCCTTGCTCTTTGGCGATGTCTTTCATGCGCTCACGGATCAACACTTCAGCCTCTGGATGAAGGCTCAAATCTAGGCCTAAGGCGCGGGCGGCGCATTGGCGGGTGTGGTCGTCAGGCGTAGCGCCGATACCGCCACACGAAAACACAATGCTGTTGCTAGTGAAGGCGCGCTTTAAGGTGCGGGTGATGCGCTCTGGGGAATCGCCCACGTAGTCGGCCCAGTCGAGGCTCAAACCACGCGCAGAGAGCAATTCAATGGTTTTGGGAAGGTGCTTGTCCGCGCGTTTACCGGAAAGAATTTCATCGCCAACGATGATCAGGCCAAATTCAGGGCGTAGGGGGTGGGTTGCTTGGTTCATTGGCCAATGCTATCGCAGGTACCGGCACCGAAGCGCCGACCACGACAGGATTTGCCTCCGCACGCATGATCTCCAAAGCGCCCAAACTGTAATGGGTGAACCACAGGGCGGTGAAAGCAAATACCAAGGAATACACCCAAATCGCTACTGGCACCAGCACCACGAAAGCTGCGGCAAATAAAGCCCCAGACGCCCACACCATGCTGGGTAANNNATTGCGATGCGTTCGTCCCGACTAGCATGCGAGACCAAGGCATCAAACACCATGACGCGGTAACTCAACCAACCCCAAATAATCGGTGGCACGATGAACATCAGGGGCGGCACTACCCACAGAGGCAACGAAATAAGCATCGCCAGCATCGCAGAGATAGTCGACACAAGCGTCCACACAATGCTGCTAACCACCGACCCACCGTGCTTCATGGCAAGGTGAGCAAAACGGCGTTGAACTACTAGGCTGACCAACGCAGGCCCCATCATCAGTGAAACCGCCAAAAGCGACATGACCACCAAAATAGGCGTGATTGAAAAAATCACCACCAAAGGTACCAAAACGCCCTGCAGGTCGCCAGCGCCGTGTGTTTGCATCCAATCCATCATGCTTTGCATGACTTGCCAGGAGACGAGGAATTCGCTGACCCAGTCTTGGGTCGGTTGCCAATAAAAATATCCCCAGCTTAGGGCCAAGACGAGCAACATGACCTGGGGCAACAAAGCTAAGGCCATGATGCGTGGCATGAAGCAATATGCTATTGCGCGCCAAAGGGAATCAAAAAACAATCGCATAGGGAAAAGCATAACCCACCCCGTCAGGTGTGGCTAGTCAATCCCAA
>DDYJ01000009.1:2813-8816 GCA_002347905.1 Comamonadaceae bacterium UBA2237
CCTTCTGTCACCTGATCACGTATTCCCGTAACCTCGAAGCTGGTGTCGAAGTTAGCAGTTCCAAAAAGCACGTCCCAGCAAGGTAGCAAGACGCCAAAGTTATGGCCACCGAGCACTG
Source organism: Comamonadaceae bacterium UBA2237 (assembly GCA_002347905.1). Lineage (GTDB taxonomy): Bacteria > Pseudomonadota > Gammaproteobacteria > Burkholderiales > Burkholderiaceae_C > Limnohabitans. The sequence continues at coordinate 2,932 of DDYJ01000009.1, forward strand.
TTTGGCCATTGGAATTGCGGCTTTCGTGGCCCAAGCCAATCGCATGGTGCAACCTATGAAAGCGCGGACTCACCCACAAGCGCTCCCCTATTTGGCCGAAACGCAAGCGTAAATTGGCATGCTGGAAGTTCTCGCTCAATTGCGTCAAAGCAACTACAGCCACAAACTGGCTGGGAGCAATACCCACCAATTGCGCCACCAATACCCATATGACGGCGCGTATCAAGTCATCCAGCAGATGGTTACGGTTGTCACTCCACTGCGTCATATGGCGCTGCGAATGGTGGACTGCATGCAAAGCCCACCACCAATTCCATTCATGTTGCGCGCGGTGCATCCAGTAATTCACGAAATCAAACAACACCAAATACAGAACAAAACTCAAAACGGGCCCATCGGTCACTCCGGGCCACAAGTCTTCAAGATGGAAAGTACCAAAGCCGGCAGTGCGCAAATGGCCCAAGAGTTCGTCCATCCAAGGATCGACCGTAAAAAACAAGCAAAGGCGAAACAAACCCAAACGATGGAGCATGGTATAGAAAACATCGGTTCGCACTGCGCTGCTATCTGAGATGGTTTCGGCTGGACGCCAACGCTGCAAAGGGCCAATCACCAGCAACATGACCGCAATTTGCAACAGCCCGATCAGCAACCAGCCTGTGGCGTCGTAGACCTCTTCCAAACGGCTGGCCAAACCCCAGGCAAAAGCTAGGGGCTGAAAAACAGTTTCAAACAAACCCGCTTGGGCGGCAGCAAAAAGATCGATCAGTGCGTCCATGCCGCGAATTGTGGATGCTCTTGCAATGTAGCGAAGCAAAGACCTTTAGATTTCAGCCCTTCGATTAAGGGCTCTAGCACTGCAGGTGCCCAAGGGTCTTTGCGCGACCAGATACCAAGATGCGCCATCAAAATGTCACCAGCTTGAATTTTGCGCAAGGCGTTGTGTAGCAACTGTGCGTTGGGAAATTTCTCGCTCGGCAGTTCATCGCCCAAAAACCCTGCATCAGCCCATCCCACATGACCAAAGCCGCATTGCTTGGCTGCGGCTAACAATGACGGGGACGTCTTGCCTCCAGGCGCACGAAAAAGAGACAAAGGTTTCTTTCCAGTGATTTCTTGCAAACGGGTGTTTGATCGTTGAATTTCCGCGCAGTATTGCTTGGCCGTCCAAACAGTAGAGACGCCTTTGTTGGGTCCCGCGCTTGGCTTCATCTTCCACCTGTCGGGCGCTTGGTCAGCTTGCCAATACACATGGTTGTACGTATGCGAAGCAAAGGCGTGCCCCTCTTCAGCGCGGGCACGCCACCAAGGCGCCCAGTGCTCACCCAAAGTCCCATCACCCTCTTGGGTCGGTTCATTGGCGGCGAAAAAAGTGACTTTGACTTGTTGTCGTTTCAACACATCCGCAATCAAAGGCGCTACCCCCATATGCCCAGTGTCGAAAGTCANNGCAAACGCTTCGAGGCAAAAACCCGTCAGGGCGCAAATAAATAGTGCGCGTTTAAAAGCGCTTGGCATGGTCTAGGGTCCAAATACCGTGGGGTGATTTACCCACTTTGACTTGGCGAACCAACTTGCCTGTAGCCAGGTCAATCACGCTCATTTTTTTGATCCAGCGGGACGAGACTAACAACAACTTGCCATCGGCAGTGACCTCCATGCAGTCTGGGCCTCCGGGTGCTTTGAATTCGGCAACCGACTGCAAAGTAATCAAGTCAATTTTATGGACGGTATTTGCAACGCGGTTGCTCACCAAAACATGTCGACCATCACCCAAAGCGCGAAACGCATGCGCGCCTTCACCTGTAGGAATTTTTTTGACCAGTTTAGGCTGCGCGCCAGATACGTCAAAGACTTCGACACCATCCGAACCTGTCAAACCCACCAACAAGTATTTGTCGTCTGCAGTTCCAAAAACATCGGCGGGCATTTCACCGGTTTTAAAGCGCCACTTGAGAGTTTGTGTAGCCAAATCAACCGCGACCAATTCGTTGCTGTCTTGCATGGTGGCATAGGCGATGGTGCTTTTGCTGTCTATCCAAATATGGCTGGGTGTTTTGCCAGAAGGAATTCGTTTTGCCAACGACAACTCACTGTTATCCCAACGGTAAATATCAATATGGTTCAACCGGTTAGCGACTGTCACAAACCACTTCATGTCTGGCGAAAAACGCAGTTGGTAAGGGTCTAGCGTTTTACGTACCACACGCTGCACTTGGGCAGTGCGTGGATCGATAAAAGTCAGGGAATCACCTCCTGCATTTGCCACGATGACCGACTTTTCGTCGGGCGTGAGGTAGAGGTGGTGCGGTTCTTTGCCTGTTGGAATACGTTGCGTGACCTGCCAAGTTTGGGGGTCTATCACGCTGACATTAGCGTCTTGCGAATTGAGAACAAAAATGGGATTGGCGGCGTGCGTTTGCAAACCGCAAAAAACGAGAGCAAAAGCAAGGGTTAGCCTAATAAGTGATTGCAACAAAATATGTCCTAAAAAATATCTCTTAAGTGTAACGAGCTAGCATTGCGCCATGCCCTTGTATCCAATAGGAAATTCACAGATTGAAGTCAATCTAATCGACAGCAAAAGTTCGCTCGCACCCATCGTCTTTTTGCATGAGGGACTGGGGTCTGTGGCGATGTGGCGAAGTCGAGGCGATTACTGGCCCGAACTGGTTTGTCAATCCACTTGCCGCAATGGCGTTGTGTACTCGCGACGTGGTTATGGGCAATCCAGCCCTATCTCTGATGTGCGTGGCGCCAATCGCTTGCAGCCAGACTATATGCACAACGAAGCTTGGAAGGTGCTACCCGAATTACTTTCTGCTTTGAAAATAAAGCAACCGGTTTTACTCGGCCACTCTGACGGAGCCACTATCGCACTACTCTTTGCTTCGTGCTTCTCCGCAACCGCTTGTATTGCCATGGCACCTCACGTGATGGTGGAAGACATCTCAATCCGCTCCATAGAAGCCGCGAAACTTGCATTTGAGAGTGGCGAACTCAAGGATCGGTTATCTAAGTACCACCAGGATGTTGAATGCGCGTTTTGGCAATGGAACGATGTGTGGCTGTCCCCCGCTTTCAGAAGTTTCGATATTCGCCAAAATTGCCACCAAATTACTAGCCCCGTGCTAGCAATGCAAGGCAAGCAAGACGCTTATGGCACGCTCCAACAAATTGAAGACATTCAAACCTCTGGCCTCGTGGAAAGACAGGTGATTGACAATTGCGGACATTCCCCGCATCGCGATCAACCAGAGGAAACGTTGGCTTATGTCACAGCGTTTTTGGCAGACAAAGCCTGAAGTTCTTCTGTCGTAATCCAACGCCATTGTCCTGGCGCCAAATCTAGCGGCAAAGGCATGCTGCCTATTTGCGAGCGATGTAAACCCTCTACGGCATTTCCAACGGCCAACAACATCCGTTTGACCTGGTGGTACTTCCCTTCCGTCAAAGTCAAACGCATATGGTTTTGAGACACTGCCATGCAAGCTGCGGCTTTGACGGGTTTAGGCGAATCATCTAGCACCACACCTTCCAGCAATCGATGCACTTGTTTATCGGTAATCGGTTCAGCAGTAGTCACCTCATATACCTTGGGGACATGGTGACGTGGAGAGCTCATTCGGTGAATCAAAGGCCCATCATCTGTAAGTACCAACATGCCGGTGGTGTCTTGGTCTAAACGTCCAACGGCTTGGACTCCCTGCACCGCACTCTTTTGTGGCCGCTGACGCAAAGGCGCAGGCAACAAGGTGTAGAGGCTAGGCCACGCAGATGGCTTGTGCGAACACTCATAACCGGCAGGTTTGTGCAACAACACATAAGCTTTGGCGTGATAAGGCCACAACACACCTTGCACACTAAATGGCATGCCCTCGTACACCGACACATCCTGTGTGGCGTCATCGCATACCGACATGCCCTGACCTAGGTCAATTTGGACATAGCCTTGTTGAACCAAACCCGCGCAGATCCGCCGCGTGCCAAAACCTTGTGAAAAGAGAATGTCTTGCAATTGCATAAAGGTGAATCCTATGCGAGTCTCCTAGGTGAAAACTAGCGCTGGCGTGCGGCCAACACTTCCTACAATGATTTTTTGACCAAAAAGCCTTCATCGCCACGGGAGACCAAAAATGCATCGTCGCCATTTTTTCCAAAATACAGCCTTAGTCACCACTGGCGCCATCGCCGGTTGCGCTTTACCTGGCTATGCAGACCACCAGGTCAAAACGCCTTTCAAGGTGCCTAACACCTACATCCCTATCGTCGGTTCGGACGAGATGTATCCCGTGCGTCGCATTTATTGCATTGGGCGTAACTATGCCGCGCATGCCCGTGAAATGGGTTCTGACCCTAACCGCGAGCCACCGTTTTTCTTCCAAAAACCAACCGATGCGATTCAATATGTTGCTGCAGGCACGGTGGCCGATCACCCCTATCCGCCTTTGACCAAAAACTACCATTACGAAGCAGAGTTGGTCGCCATGCTCGATAAAGGCGGACGCAATATTCCAGTCGCTAAGGCACTCGATTTGGTGTACGGCTACAGCCTAGGCCTAGATATGACGCGCCGCGATTTGCAACGCGCATTAGGTGACGAGAAAAAACCATGGGAAATTGGGAAGAGCTTTGACAAATCAGCCCCTATTGGCGCTGTACACAAAGTTGCGCAAACAGGACATTTCACGCAAGGCGATATTTGGTTAAAGGTCAATGGTCAAACCAAACAAAAGGCTGATCTCAAGCAAATGATTTGGTCTGTTGCTGAACAAATATCCAAATTATCAGAAGCGTTTGAACTCTTTCCCGGCGACATCATCTACTCAGGCACACCTGAGAACGTAGGCCCTGTTGTACGGGGCGATGTGATTGAAATGCACATCGATGGCTTGCAGAACTTGAGTGTGAAAATTGTTTAAATCCTCTATCCCTCGTACCATGACTCGTTTCATCCGACATACTTTTCTAGTAGCGCTTTCTGCGTTAACCCTTTTCTTACCCACCTTTGCGCAAACTTCGGGTGCAACCGGCGGTACTCCTATCAAAATCATCGTGCCGTTCACGCCAGGCACTGGTATGGACACCATTGCCCGCACGATTCAGCCGCGGTTGGCGGAACGAACTGGTCAAACGGTGTTGGTGCAAAACATGCCAGGTGCGAGCGGAAACATAGGCGCAGACTTTGTTGCGAAATCTGCGCCCGATGGCAATACTTTGTTGATGGGCGCCAACACGATGTTGATTGCGTCGCAGCTTTACAAAAACACGCCATTCAACCCTGTCAAAGATTTTGCGCCGGTATCGATGTCGGCTTATGGCACCTTGATGTTGGTAGCACACCCCAAAACAGAGATCAAGTCTGTCAAAGATTTGGTGCGCGTAGCCACTGCCAGACCAGGATTTCTCACCTTTGGCTCACCCGGCGTGGGCACACCGCACCACATGGCAATGGAGTTGCTCAAACTCGAAACCAAAATCTTTATGTTGCACGTGCCTTATCGCGGTTCTGCTGGTTACACACAAGATTTATTGGCGGGCGAATTGATGGTGGGCTTTTTACCCGTGCATGTGGCGCAGGGTTTTGTGAAGTCAGGCAAGCTCAACGCATTGGCAGTGGGTAGTACCAAGCGCCATCCTGTTGCGTCTGACGTTCCTACATTTTTAGAGCTGGGCTATAAAGACATTGACGTGGACCTTTGGTATGCCTTCTTTGTACCAACAAAAACCACTGCAGCGACTGTTTCTAAATTGCATGCCGACTTGAGCGTCATCATTGCCCAGCCTGCTGTCAAAGAAATTTTGGGCAAAGCTGGCTTGGACGCTAGCGCGTCAACTCCTGAAGAACTTGCTTCTATCGTGGCGAAAGACTACCCGCGATGGGG
>DDYJ01000009.1:8832-9112 GCA_002347905.1 Comamonadaceae bacterium UBA2237
CATGAGCGCCATGTGGGTCACGTAAGTCATGTTACGCATAGGCATCACTTCAACATAGACGTTGCAGCACGCACAATACCCGCCGCATCCACTTGGAAATAGTTACGCAACGCAGCGCGCGTATCGCTGCGACCAAAACCATCTGTGCCCAGAGTTTTATAAGGTCTACCTTCAGGAATAAAAGCTCTCACACTTTCCGTTACCGCATAGACATAGTCTGAGGCAGCTATGACAGGGCCTTTGCTTTGTGACAAGAGCTCTGTTAAATACGCGGCGGTCT
>DDYJ01000020.1:0-1908 GCA_002347905.1 Comamonadaceae bacterium UBA2237
GGGCTGTGGTGATGCCACGGAGTACCTAAAAGACGGCACTTTGGTCACGGTGAGTTGTGCAGAAGGTGACACCGGACATATTTATGACGGCCTCCTAGAAACCGAGGTGACCGAAGTCCAGCGCGGCACTATGCCGCAGATCAAAACCAAGATCATGATGAACGTGGGCAATCCTCAGTTGTCTTTTGACTTCTGCCAATTGCCTAACGACGGGGTCGGCTTAGCACGCTTAGAGTTCATCATTAACAACAACATTGGTGTTCATCCCAAAGCGATATTGGATTACCCCAATGTAGATGCCGATTTAAAGAAGGCTGTCGAATCGGTGGCGCGCGGACATGCTTCGCCACGCGCTTTCTATGTCGACAAAGTGGCGGAAGGTGTGGCGACCATTGCCGCCGCGTTTTGGCCAAAACCCGTGATAGTGCGTTTGTCAGACTTCAAATCCAACGAATACCGCAAACTCATTGGAGGCAGTCGCTACGAGCCAGAGGAAGAAAACCCCATGCTCGGCTTCAGAGGCGCAGCACGCTACATCAGCGAGGATTTCGGCGAAGCCTTTGCCATGGAGTGCGAAGCCATGCGACGCGTACGCGCAGACATGGGCTTGACCAATGTGCAGGTGATGGTGCCATTTGTGCGCACCTTGAAGCAAGCAGAACGCGTCACCCAACTGTTGGGGCAACATGGCCTCAAGCGCGGCGAGAACGAGCTCAAGATCATCATGATGTGCGAGGTTCCTAGCAATGCGATTTTGGCTAATGAGTTTTTACAGTTCTTTGATGGCTTCTCTATCGGATCAAACGACTTAACCCAACTCACGCTTGGCTTAGACCGCGATTCAGGCTTGGAATTGCTAGCTGCTGACTTTGACGAACGCGATCCTGCTGTCAAAGTGCTACTCAAACAAGCGATTGCCGCTTGCAAGGCCCAGGGTAAATACGTTGGAATTTGCGGCCAGGGACCTAGCGACCACCCCGATTTCGCGCATTGGTTGGCTGACGAGGGCATCAACTCGATCTCGCTCAACCCTGACAGCGTGATCGATATCTGGAAAATGTTAGCCAAATAGGCTACAATCTAAGGATTTTCACCTTGCTGCATTGCGACAGACGCCGCGAGCAGCTTCATCCATAAGGAGTGTCTATGCGTCATTACGAAATCATTTTGTTGATCCATCCGGATCAAAGCGAGCAGGTGCCTGCCATGCTCGAGCGTTACAAAGGCATGATCACCGCGGGTGGTGGTGCCATTCACCGTGTTGAAGATTGGGGCCGCCGTCAGTTGGCTTACATGATCAACAAGTTAGCCAAAGCCCACTACATCTGCCTGAACATCGAAGCCAACCAAGACGTCATGACGGAGTTGGAGCATGCTTTCAAGTTCAACGATGCGGTTTTGCGTCACCTCACTGTTTTGCGTAAAAAAGCAGAAACCGGTCCATCTTTGATGATGAAAACCGTGGAGCGCGAGGAAGCCCGCAAATCACAACAAGCTGAGTACTCGGCTTAACCCTGCAGTTTTTGCGAGGTGTGAACCAACTGGTTTTGAGTGCTTGCATTGTAGAGGCTTCGGCCATGCGATACACCCCCGCCGGATTGCCCGCCCTGGATATGCGACTCGAACATGGGTCACACGTACAAGAAGTTGGACAAACTAGGCAAGTCAAAGCAAATCTCAAGTCAGTGGCTATAGGTAGTTTGGCTGAACGATTGGTTCAGCAGCCTTTAGGTCAAGAGTTTAGGTTCACAGGATTTATATCCTCACCGCGCAACAGCAAACAGATTGTTTTTCATATTCAAGATTTTCAGAACATTTCATAGGATGCCCGATCATGGCCACATTTAAGAAATTCAACAAAGACAAGCGCCCCAAGCGCAATACCCAATCGCTGTTGTTCAAGCGCAA
>DDYJ01000020.1:1967-8810 GCA_002347905.1 Comamonadaceae bacterium UBA2237
GCTGAAAACGGCAAGATCATTCCTGCCCGTTTGACCGGCACTCGCGCGATTTACCAACGCCAACTCAACACCGCCATCAAGCGCGCGCGCTTTTTGGCTTTGGTCCCGTACAGCGACCAGCACAAGATCTAAGGAGTCACGACTATGCAAATCATCCTGCTCGACAAGGTCGTTAACCTTGGAAATCTTGGCGAAATCGTCAAAGTCAAAGACGGCTATGCACGTAACTTCTTGATCCCCTCAGGCCGCGCACGTCGCGCCACTGAGTCGGCCATCAAAGAATTCGAAGTGCGCCGCGCTGAATTGGAAAAAGCTGCCGCTGCCAAATTGGCTGCTGCACAAGCCCAAGGCCAAAAGTTGGGTGGTACTTCCATCAAGCTCAGCCAAAAAGCGGGTGTGGACGGCCGTTTGTTTGGTTCTGTCACCAACTTTGATATCGCTGAAGAGTTGACCAAAAACGGTTATGAAGTCGCCAAATCACAAATCCGCATGCCCACAGGCCCTATCAAATTGGTAGGTGACAGCACGGTGAGCGTGGCCTTGCACACAGACGTGGTGGTCGACATCACCGTGTCGGTCTACGGCGAAACTGCTTAATTCATTTCATGCATATTGGCCAGTTTGGGTGTGTCTAATTTAAGTTAAACGCATTAAGCTATTTAAGCCAACTCGAAAGCCGCTCCTAGGAGCGGCTTTTCTTTTGATTTCCCCAAGAAAGGCACCACTTATCCACAGCCTTATCCTCAGGCTATGAGCTTGACAGGGCTTAGGATGTACGTTTTACGAAAACACCATGTCAGCCGTCCTATCCAACTTAGACGAAGGCTTCTCAGCCGACCAGCAAATTGCGCAATTGCGCATTCCTCCACATTCGATGGAGGCGGAGTCGAGTGTTTTGGGCGGCTTGTTGTTAGATAACAAGTCTTGGGAACAGGTGGCTGACTTGCTATCAGAGGGGGTGTTTTATCGTTACGAGCACCGGCAGGTGTATCTTGGAATAAGTGCACTCATCAATGCATCGCGTCCTGCTGATGTGATCACCGTCTATGAGTACTTGCAGTCGATTGGTAAAGCGGAAGAGGTTGGCGGCCTTGGTTATTTGAACGCATTGGCGCAGTATGTACCCAGTGCGAGCAATATCCGTCGCTATGCCGAAATCGTGCGCGAGCGCGCAATTCTGCGCAAACTCGTCACTGCCAGCGACGAAATAGCGACCAACGCATTCAACACACAAGGCAAACCTGTTCCGCAAATTTTGGACGAGGCTGAGCAAAAAATCTTCCAAATAGGAGAAGAGGGTTCTCGCCTTAAACAAGGCTTTCAAAACATGGACCAGTTGGCCGTGATTTTGATGGACCGTGTCAATCAGATGGCGGATAGTCCGAATGACATCACCGGTGTGCCCTCTGGCTTTGTTGACTTCGACAAGATGACCTCAGGCATGCAGGCCGGTGATTTGATCGTCCTTGCAGCGCGCCCATCCATGGGTAAAACGGCATTAGCAATCAATATTGCTGAACACGTGGCTTTGAATGAGGGGTTGCCTGTTGCAGTGTTTTCTATGGAAATGGGCGCATCGCAATTGGCCATTCGTATCGTAGGTTCTATTGGTCGAATCGACCAACAACGTTTACGTACGGGTAAATTGAATCAAGAAGAATGGCCGCGTTTGACCGAGGCCATAGAGAAGCTTCGCAATGTATCTTTGCATATCGACGAGACGCCAAGCCTCACGCCTATGGAACTTCGTGCCAACGCGCGCCGTCTCGCACGCACCTGTGGCAAATTGGGTTTGATCGTCGTTGACTACTTGCAGTTGATGAGTGGTAACACCAGTAGCAACAACGGAGACAACCGTGCAACAGAGATTGGTGAAATTTCGCGCGGATTAAAAATGCTGGCCAAAGAGTTGCAGTGCCCTGTGATTGCCTTGTCACAGCTCAACCGAAGCGTAGAAACACGCACGGACAAACGTCCCATGATGAGCGATTTACGCGAATCTGGCGCAATCGAACAAGACGCGGACGTCATCATGTTCATCTACCGTGATGACTATTACAACAAAGACTCAAAAGAACCAGGTGTCGCGGAAATCATCATTGGTAAACACCGCAACGGACCTACCGGCACAGTGAAACTGGCGTTCTTGAAGCCGCTGACCCGCTTTGAGAGCTTAGCCAGGGGATATAGCAGCGGTGACTATTAAATTCAATCGACAGCGTTTAATTCACTGAGCAATTTAGAGCACGTCGCTGGCAAAGTCTGCTAAGCGAGAGCGCTCTCCACGCGCTAGCGTAATGTGTCCACCATGCGGCCAGCCTTTGAAGCGGTCCACCGCAAAGGTCAACCCTGATGAGCCTTCAGTCAAATAAGGCGTATCGATCTGCGCCAGGTTACCCATGCAAATTATTTTGGTTCCAGGACCCGCACGCGTGATCAAGGTTTTCATTTGCTTAGGTGTCAAGTTTTGCGCCTCATCAATGATCAAATATTTATTGAGGAAGGTGCGTCCACGCATGAAGTTCAAGCTCTTGATCTTGATGCGGCTGCGAATCAACTCATTCGTAGCAGCACGGCCCCATTCACCTGCGCTGGTTTCTGTTTTCGCAAGCACTTCTAAGTTATCGTCCAAAGCGCCCATCCAAGGGCCCATTTTTTCTTCTTCTGTGCCTGGCAAGAAGCCAATGTCTTCGCCCACGCTAACTGTTGCACGCGTCATGATGATTTCGGTGTAACGACGGTCGTCCAACACTTGGGTTAGGCCTGCTGCAAGTGCCATCAAGGTTTTACCTGTGCCTGCTGTGCCGGTAAGCGTGACAAAGTCGATCTCAGGATCGGTCAGTAAATTCATGGCAAAGTTTTGTTCACGGTTGCGTGTGGTGACGCCCCACACTGCATTTTTGAGATGTGTGAAATCTTTCAGTGTTTTGAGCACCACGGTTTTGCCGCGAATCTCGGTGACACGTGCATACAAGCTGGGCTCACCAGGAGACTCGAAATACACAAACTGGTTGATGTGCAACTCAGGAACGATAGGGCCACTCAAACGGTAAAACGTTTGGCTGCCACTTTGCCAACTCTCTACGGATTTGGCGTGCTTGATCCAAAAATCATGGGGCAAAGCTAAAGCGCCCGAATACAGCAAGTCGCCATCTTCCAGCGTTTTGTCGTTTTGGTAGTCCTCAGCTAAAAGACCAAGTGCACGCGCTTTGACGCGCATATTGATATCTTTGGAGACCAACACCACAGGGCGCGGTGCATACTGCACGCGCAAGGCTTCGACTACACCCAAAATTTGGTTGTCCGCTTTGCCTTGGGGCAGGCTAGGAGGTAGCGTGAAATTCAGTGGTTGGGTTTGAAAGAACAATCGGCCACCGACTTCGCGGTGTCCTGTGGCACTGAGTTGAATGCCAGTGGTGATGTCCGCATCGTGGTGGTGTGCAACCAATGCATCCAACGAGCGGCTAGTTTGGCGCGCATTGCGCGCAACCTCAGTCATACCTTTTTTGTTGCTGTCCAACTCTTCCAGCACGATCATGGGCAAGAAGACATCGTGTTCTTCAAAACGGTAGAGACACATGGGGTCATGCATCAACACATTGGTATCGAGTACAAATAACTTAGTAGGCCCAGCGCTTTTCGCTTTTTTTGGTTTGGTTGCCGCACGCGATGTTGGAGCAGTTTTGCGTGAAGCGGTCTGTGCGTTGCCTTGCAAGGTTTCAGGCGCCATCAATTCTTGTAGCAACTCGCCGCCACCGGAGCGATCAAAACCTTCTACCGAGGGGTTGTGCACATGTCTTTCGATTAAATCTTCTTGTTCACTGGGGCGACGGGCTTGTCGGGTTTTGGCGGGGGCATCAAATGCTGCGGTATTGAGAAGGGCTGCGCGTTTAGAGGGTGCTGGTGGCAAGGGCATGAGGTAATAGACTAGAGAGTTGAAACACGATGCAGACGCATAAGAAGTGAAAAAGCCGCCTGGAGGCCTAGGCGGCTTTTGTTGAAAGAGGCATTCACAACTTGCAGTGTCATAGAAACACTATAACCCATGAATTTGTACCATTTATGTCACTTAGCCACCCGATTTCTTAAGGGCTTTCACTGCCTTGAGGACTTCGTCTACATGACCTGGTACTTTGAGTCCGCGCCATTCTTGTTTCAAAAGGCCATCTGAACCCACTAAAAAAGTGCTGCGCTCAATGCCTTTGACTTTTTTGCCGTACATGATTTTATTTTTGACCACGCCAAACATGTGGCACATTTTTTCTTCTGTGTCGGCGATTAATTCAAAGGGCAACTCTAGTTTGGTTTTGAAGTCGTCATGGGACTTCATGTTGTCGCGAGACACACCAAATACAACGGCGCCAGCTTTGGCAAAGTCTTTGTATTTGTCGCGAAACTGCATGGCCTCGGTAGTGCAACCAGGAGTGTTGTCTTTAGGGTAGAAATACAAAACCACCATTTGGCCATGGTGCGAGGTATTTGACACCTTGATGCCACCCGTGGCGTTGGCTTCAAATTCAGGTAGGGGTTTGTTGACAACAATTGCCATAGCGCTCAATCAGGTGTGACAGTGGGAAAAGCCAAGTAAGTAGGGCGACTGTCTAGACCGCGCCCACAAACGGCAACCCGTAATTTTAACTGGAAAATCCAATCTAGACCGCTGAGGCTTGTTCCGTGTTTGACAAACCAGGTGCCAAACCACCGTAAAAATCGTTATTGCGCCTCGATTAATAAGGCCGCGGCTACTTTGCGGCCTTCGCCAGCCAAAATATTAAAAGTTCTGCAGGCAGCAAAAGTGTCCATGGTTTCCAAGCCAACCCCGCGTTGCATCAGGGAAGATGCCCATGCGGGTTGGATAAAGCGAAGTTGGTCTCCACTTCCAAATATAACGAGTTCAACGGATAAATCAGCCAGTCGCGCAAAGTGGGCGGGACTGAGTTCGGAAAAGTGGGCGCAACCCCAGTCAAATTGCTCTCCCAGCGAGGTGATTACCACGCTGCGCGTGACTTTTTCTCCCGATATACCAATCCAACCTGGGCCATACCCAGTGACGGAGAGTGTGTCGATGCGATCGGGTTGGAGTTTCATAGGGAAAGAGGGGTGAAGTGTGGTCAAATTATAGGTTTTCACCCTATAAAAGAGCCCTTGGAGGGACTTTGCGAACCATTCACAAATCCAACAAACTGTCCAACGTCTGTTACGACATACGCGGGCCCATCATGGACCGCGCCCGTCAAATGGAAGAAGACGGTCAAAAAATCATCAAACTCAACATCGGCAATTTGGCTGTTTTTGGATTTGATGCGCCCGAGGAAATCCAACAGGACATGATACGAAACTTACCCAACTCGGCGGGGTACTCGGACAGTAAGGGCATTTTTGGTGCACGCAAAGCGGTGATGCACGAAACCCAGCGCCAAGGTATCAAGGGCGTTGGTCTCGAAGATATTTATCTAGGCAACGGTGCCAGCGAATTGATCGTGATGGCCACCAATGGTTTGTTAGACGATGGCGACGAGTTGCTTTTGCCCGCGCCGGACTATCCCTTATGGACGGCTGCAGTCAGCCTGTCTGGCGGCACACCTGTGCACTATCTATGCGATGAAGCGAATGGCTGGATGCCTGACATCGAAGACATTCGCAAAAAAATCACACCCAACACCAAAGGGATTGTGGTGATCAATCCGAACAACCCGACTGGTGTTCTTTATACAAACGCCTTGCTGCAACAAATCATTGAATTGGCGCGTGAACACGGCTTGGTGATTTTTGCTGACGAGGTCTACGACAAGGTTTTGTATGACGGCGTCAAACATACACCGATTGCTAGCTTAAGCACGGACGTGCTGACTTTGACCTTCAATTCGCTCTCTAAAAGTTACCGTTCATGCGGTTACCGCGCAGGTTGGTTGTTTGTTTCTGGCGATAAAAAGCCTGCAACCGACTACATCGAGGGCTTGAATATGCTCTCGAACATGCGCTTGTGTGCCAACGTTCCAGGGCAGTGGGCGATTCAAACTGCGTTGGGCGGCTACCAAAGCATCAACGACTTAGTAGGCGAGGGTGGTCGTTTGCGCAAGCAGCGCGATTTGGCCTATGAACTCATCACCGCCATTCCTGGTGTGACTTGCGTTAAGCCGCAAGCTGCCCTGTATTTGTTTCCCCGTCTAGACCCCAAGGTTTATCCAATAGAAGACGACCAACAATTTTTCTTAGAAATGCTGCAAGAGACCAAAGTGATGTTGGTACAAGGCACTGGATTCAATTGGCCTAACCCAGACCATTTCCGTGTGGTCTTTTTGCCGCACGAAGATGAGTTGCGCGAAGCCATCTCACGCATGGCCAAATTTTTAGAAAACTACCGTAACAACCGAGCAGCATGAAACCGATACAAGTTGGCCTTTTAGGCATTGGCACCGTAGGCAGTGGCACTTTTGAAGTGCTCAAACGCAACCAAGAAGAAATCCAACGCCGCGCGGGTCGCCCGATACAAGTCACGATGATCGCTGACCTGGACACCGCACGTGCCCAAGCGATTGTGGGCAATTCTGTGAAAGTGGTGAATGACGCGCGACAAGTGATTGCCAACCCAGAGATCGACATCGTGGTCGAACTGATTGGTGGTTATGGCATTGCCAAACAATTGGTGCTCGAAGCGATTGCTGCAGGCAAGCATGTGGTGACGGCTAACAAAGCCTTGTTGGCAGTGCATGGCACAGAGATTTTTGCTGCCGCGCATACCAAAGGTGTGATGGTGGCGTTTGAAGCGGCTGTTGCAGGTGGCATACCCATCATCAAAGCGCTCCGCGAGGGTTTGAGTGCCAACCGCATCCAATGGGTGGC
>DDYJ01000018.1:0-2716 GCA_002347905.1 Comamonadaceae bacterium UBA2237
AGCCCTATAAAAAAGGCATGGAATTGGCCGTTGAGGAAATCAACGCAGCCGGTGGCGTCAACGGAAAAAAGCTGCAGCTCATCACGCGGGACGATAACGCGTCCCCTGGTGACGCTGTGCGTGCCGCAGAAGAGTTGCTCAGCCGTGAAAAAGTCGACGTGCTATCGGGCGCTTTTTTATCGCACATTGGTTTGGCTCTAGGCGACTTTGCCAAACAACGCAAAGTGTTTTTCTTGGCAGGCGAGCCACTCACCGACAAAATGGTGTGGCAAAACGGCAACAAATACACCTTCCGTTTACGCGCCTCCACCTATATGCAAGTGGCGATGCTCGTACCCGAAGCAGCCAAGCTCAAGAAAAAACGCTGGGCAGTGGTCTATCCCAATTACGAATATGGCCAATCGGCTGCGGCTACTTTCAAACAATTGTTAAAAGCCGCGCAACCGGATGTGGAGTTTGTAGCCGAACAAGCCCCAGCGTTAGGCAAAGTAGATGGTGGTTCTGTTGCACAAGCTCTGGCAGATGCAAAACCCGATGCCATCTTCAATGTCTTGTTTGCTACCGATCTCGCTAAGTTTGTACGTGAAGGCAATACGCGCGGTTTGTTCCAAGGGCGTGAGGTGGTGAGCCTATTGACCGGAGAGCCCGAATACCTGGAGCCTTTGAAAGACGAAACACCGAACGGTTGGATCGTCACAGGCTACCCTTGGTATGGCATACAAACGCCAGAGCACAAAGCATTTTTCTTGGCGTACCACCGCAAGTACAACGACCATCCACGACTAGGTTCGGTCGTGGGTTACAGCATGATCCAGGCCTTAGCAGCAGGCATTACCAAAGCTCAAAGCACTGATAGTGAAAAACTGGTCAGCGCCTTCCGCGGTTTGCGTTTCAGCACACCCTATGGCCCCGCGATGTTCAGGCCCCAAGACCACCAATCGACTATGGGGGCTTTTTTAGGTCGCACAAAAAATGAAGGCGGCAAAGGCATCATGGTCGACTATCGCTATATCGATGGCGCCAGCGTGCAGCCTAGTGATGCCGATGTGAAAAAATTGCGTCCACTAGACTAAGGTCTTCGTTTCGGATGCTGGCCATGGGCTGAATCATCAGCATCAGCATCCGCGCCAACACATACAAGGTACCCCCTCTTGGAGATATCCGCCTTTCTGGTTCAAGCTATCAATGGCTTGGCTTCTGCTTCCTCTTTGTTTTTAGTGGCAGCAGGCTTGTCTTTGATTTTTGGCGTGACGCGCGTGGTGAACTTTGCGCATGGTTCGTTTTTCATGTTGGGCGTGTATGTGGCCTATTCTTTGGTTGCACATGCGATGCCGTGGCTTGCACCCTATGCGCCAAACACTGCTGTGTTTTTTTTGCTTTTGTTTTGCACAGGGCTTGTAACGGGCGCAATAGGTGCTACTTTTGAAGTCACGATACTGCGACGCATTTACCAAGCGCCGGAATTATTTCAACTACTGGCTACTTTTGCCTTTGCCTTGATCGTGCAAGACGCGACATTGTGGCTATGGGGGCCAGAGGATTTGCTGGGACCACGGGCCCCAGGTTTAACTGGCGCTGTGGACATCTTTGGTCGTTTGGTTCCGAGTTACGACTTGTTTTTAATTGGCGTAGGTCCTTTGGTGTTGTGGGCTTTATGGCGCCTTTTACAGAGTACCCGCTTTGGGGTGTTGGTGCGTGCAGCCACCCAAGACCGTGAAATGCTGGGCGCCTTGGGGGTTAATCCGCGTTATTTATTTACCATCGTGTTTGCTTTAGGTTGCGCACTCGCAGGTTGGGGCGGTGCATTGCAATTGCCGCGCGAACCAGCGCATGTCGGTTTAGACATGGTCTCCATCAGCGATGCATTTGTTGTTGTTGTCGTGGGTGGTATGGGTTCCATCCCAGGAGCATTCATTGCCGCGCTGTTGATTGCTGAAGTCAAAGCGCTGTGCGTCGCCATCGGCACGGTGGAATTGGGCGGCNNGTAATGCAAGCCGAGTCGTCAGCACAAACCACCACAGCAGCTGGTTTAGCATGGCTCGCCTGGATAACAGTCATCGTACTCGCGGTGATGTGGCCCATGCTGATGACAAATACGCCGTATGGCGTAGTCCTGGGTATTGATGTGTTGATCGCTATTTTGTTTGCAGCGAGTTTGCATTTCATCATGGGGCCCGCGGGTTTGCATTCATTTGGACACGCAGCTTACTTTGGCATTGGCGCTTATGCCGCTGCTTTATTAGTTTTGCGCGAAGGTCTGCCCACGGAGCAAGTGCTTTGGTTGGCGCCATTGATCAGCGCTGCTTGTGCCATTCCACTGGCGTGGTTTGCTGTGCGTTTGTCTGGGGTGTATTTGGCTATGCTGACATTGGCTTTTGCACAAATTGTTTGGTCGGTGTGTTTTCAATGGGACGCCCTGACAGGTGGCAGCAATGGCCTCAACGGTGTATGGCCTGATATCGCTTGGCAAGACAAAAATTATTTTTATTGGTTAGCCTTTGCGTTAACCGTGACAGGCGTTTTGGTCTTGCAACATATCTTGCGTGCTCCATTGGGTTACGCGATGCGCGCAAGTCGGGATGCTCCAATGCGCGCCCAAGCCATGGGATTGAATATCGCTTGGGTTCAATGGTGGGGCTTTGTGATTTCTGCAGGATTTGCTGGTTTGGCTGGTGCTTTGTTTGCTTTTTCTAAAGGCAGTATTTCACCGGATGTG
>DDYJ01000018.1:2776-7362 GCA_002347905.1 Comamonadaceae bacterium UBA2237
CGCAAAGCATGACAGCGCAAGCGCTTTTGCAAGTGCGCCATTTACACAAGTCGTTTGGCAGCCAAATGGCGGTTAACAATGTGTCTTTCGATGTGGGTGCAGGCGAGTTGCTAGCCGTTATTGGCCCCAATGGCGCGGGAAAAAGTACGACATTCAATTTGGTCAATGGACAACTCCAGCCCGACAGCGGCAACGTGCGTCTGAATGGCCAATCACTTATAGGACGCAAGCCAGACGCCTTGTGGCGACAAGGTGTGAGCCGCACATTTCAAATGGCTGAGGTATTTCGGTCAATGACGGTGATAGAAAACGTGCAAATGGCCATGTTATCTGCGCAAGGCCTGCAGCTATCGCCTTGGCGTCGCACACGAAGCCATCGCGCAGAAGCCGCACAAACTTTGCTTGAAAAAGTTGGCCTCTCTGACATGTCACACCACATCAGCGACACGTTGGCCTATGGCGATATCAAGCGTTTGGAGTTGGCGATGGCTTTGGTCAACCAACCACGTTTGTTGTTAATGGACGAACCCACAGCAGGCATGTCGCCCAGCGAGCGCCACGCTTTGATGGGTCTAGTGCAGTTTTTAGCGAAAGAACGCGATGTCGCGGTAATGTTTACCGAGCACAGCATGGACATGGTGTTTTCTTTTGCGACGCGTATTTTGGTAATGGCCCAAGGTCGTATCTTGGTTGAAGGCACGCCACAAGAAGTACAAAACAATCCACTCGCACAGTCTGTGTATTTGGGTCGTGGCAAAACGGTAGAAGGGGCAACCGTATGAAGCCCTTTCTAGAAGTTTCTCATTTGAATGCTTGGCATGGCGCTGCACAAATTTTGTTTGATGTGTCTTTGCATGTGGGCCGCGGCGAAGTAGTTGCGCTGCTGGGTCGTAATGGTGCCGGTAAGTCCAGTACGCTCAAAGCCATCATGGGGTTGATGCCGCGGCGCGAAGGGGAGCTTCACTTTGATGGGCAAGACCTTACCCATATGCAGGCGTTTGAAGTTGCACGCTTGGGGCTTGGCTATGTGCCTGAAGACCGACGTATCTTTACCGACCTCACGGTGTTAGAGAACCTCACACTCGCTAAACAAAATGCGCGGTATGACCATCGCCAACGCGTGCTGTCAGATTGGACACTCGAAAAATTATTTGATCTGTTTCCGAACTTGGCTGCAATGCAGAACCGCCAAGCCAGCCATATGAGCGGTGGTGAACAGCAAATGCTCAGCGTAGCCCGTACGTTGATGGGCAACCCACTTTTGGTGATGTTGGATGAACCCTCTGAGGGCATAGCGCCTGCCATCGTCAGCCGCATGTCGGATATGGTGGTGACACTCAAACGTCAAGGCGTTAGCGTATTGCTCTCTGAGCAAAATTTAGACTTTGCCCATGCGGTGTGTGACCGCACCTACATGATTGAAAAGGGCGAGCTCTCAGAATTGGTCAAGCTGATGGATGACCCACGCATCTAAATAGGTTTGGCTGCAGGGTTGCCTTTTTCGACAATAAAACTTGCTTGTGTTTTAAATCCTGCTTCACTACCCGCTGGCATCGCCGTCGTTCTGAAATCACAGCGCACATGTGAAGGTGTGACGCTGATAAAACTATAGCCACGCTCGTCAGCACGAATATGTAACAAGTCTGGGTTGTTGTCACGCACAATGGCCACTGCTTTTTCACCCATGCCGCGTGAAGTCACCGATGTAGTGACAAATTCACTAGCGACCAAAGGCGAGTTAGGGTCATTAGGAGCAGGGCGCAAATAAGCAGCCACGTTCATATGCACATCGCCGCCAAGTGAGACTACGTTTTTAATTTGGTTATCTGCAAGTGATTGCAACAAACGCTTACGTGCTTCGGGGTATCCGTCCCATGCCTCATTCCAATACGCGCGGCCTGTTGGACCTGGAATACTGGTCGAACTCATTTGTGTGCCTTGNNAAACCAAACATACTGCGTGTGGGATCACTCAATGCGTCGCATTGGGTGACCATACGTCCCCCACCACGCACTGGGTCTGGGCAGGCGAGTGGGCTTCTGAATTGGCGGTTGTCTAGTGTCCAAATATCGGCCAAGCGTCCCCATGCGAATTGGTCATGTAGCCGCATGGATGCGCGTTGCGGGCTTTTAGGGTCTGGTCCCAACAAAACAGGTTGGTGCTCAAAATAAGCTTGGTAGGCAGCTGCACGTCTTGCTAAAAACTCTGTCACAGGTGTGTTCTTCATGTCCACTTGGTTGGCGTAATCGTTCACAACTTCGTGGTCGTCCCACATCAACACCCAAGGATGCGCTGCGTGCGAGGCTTGCAACATCGGGTCTTGTTTGTATTGGGAGTAACGCGCGCGGTATTGCTCTAGCGTCTTAGGTTCTTCGGTATTGTGCTTGCGTGTGGTGTATTGCGCGTTGCTCGATTCGTAGATGTAGTCGCCAACAAATAAAACGAAGTCCAAATCTTGTTGGGCGATTTCTTGGTGCGCCACAAACAAGCCTGCCTCATAGTGTTGGCACGAAGTCAAGGCCATGCGCAGCAAGGCCACATCTGCCTGCAATGCTGGAGCAGTGCGCGTATGTCCCACCGTGCTGAGCGCATCGCCTTGACGGAAACGATACCAATAGTCAGTGCTAGCTTGTAATGACTGCACTAATAGATGCACGCTGTGGCCACGGCTTGCGTCAGTCGTAACTTTGGCCAAATGCACGCGTTGCTTTAAAGCGCTGTCCGCAAACACCTCGACTGTCACATCAACTGGGTCAAGGCCCGAGGCTGCGCGGTCTTGATCCTCGACTAGCAAGCGCGTCCACAACACAACCGAGTCGGGGCGTGGTCGCCCACTTGCAACACCCAAGGCAAAGGGATTCATGCGCCAAGGTCTGTCACGTTCTGCGGGAGCAGCAATTGCTTGCATCCACGGCAGCAGCGCCAAGCTTAGGGCGCTGCGTTGCAAATAGCTGTTGAATTCTCTTCTTTTCATAGGCATCTCAGAATGGGAGAAAGCATGTTAAGTTCAATACATGACAGAAAGAAGATTACAACTCGATTTTTTAGCCATAGCTTTACTTTTGGCGTGCTGTGTTTTTTGGGGATTCCAGCAAGTATTGGTCAAAGCCACGTTACCTGAGGTGCCGCCTGTTTTACAGGCAAGCTTGCGTTTTATGGGTGCGACTGTTTTGTTGTGGATCTGGTGTCGTGTGCGTGGCGTTGCACTTTTTGGATCAGACGGTACGCTCAAGGCAGGGGGGATTGCTGGGCTTTTGTTTTGTGCTGAGTTTGTTTGTATTTATGTAGGACTGCAGCACACCAGCGCATCGCGCTTGACCATCTTTTTATACACCGCGCCTTTTTGGGTGGCTTTATTGCTGCCCCTATTTGTGAAAACAGAGCGGTTAGCGTTGATGCAGTGGTTAGGGCTGCTGTTGGCATTTGCAGCAGTAGCTTTTGGATTGCAAGACGGTTTATCCCAAAACAAAGTAAGTGACGCCTCAGCCATGTGGT
The DNA here is from genome assembly GCA_002347905.1 of Comamonadaceae bacterium UBA2237. Classification (GTDB taxonomy): domain Bacteria; phylum Pseudomonadota; class Gammaproteobacteria; order Burkholderiales; family Burkholderiaceae_C; genus Limnohabitans. The sequence continues at coordinate 6,272 of DDYJ01000018.1, forward strand.
GGCTTGGGGATGCTTTGGCATTGGCCGCTGGAGCGATGTGGGGATTGACTACGGTGGTCATTCGCAGCTCTTGCCTCATAAAAATAAGCCCTGAAAAATTACTTTTTTATCAAGTGGCCATCAGCGCCGGGCTATTGCCTGTAGTGTCCTTGCAACTTGGTGAGTCTTGGGATGTGTACTGGAGTGCTTTTGCCACGACGTCGATCGTGCTGCAAACCGTTGTTGGCGCCTTTGCTAGCTATTTGGTTTGGATGTGGCTGCTGGGGCGCTACCCTGCCACCAAGCTCAGTGCGTTTGTTTTTTTCACGCCTGTGTTTGCGCTGCTGTTTGGAGCGTGGTGGCTGGGAGAAACCATCACATCAGGCTTGGTTGCCGCATTGGTTGGAGTCGCAACCGGAATCGTGCTGGTCAATCGTAAACCAAGCTAGTTGAGACTAGTTCTTAGTTATACCGATCACGGATGCCAAAAGACTCGGCAAGAGCAATTATGTTTTCTTTGCTAAGCCTAAACGCTCAACCGTAGCCCGCTCTGACTCAAATGTACGCACAGCGTATTTGGTGTAGTCCTCGCTATTCATATAAATAGTGGGCTGGTAGAACTGGTCTAGCGTGGCGATGACCTTGGGGTCGTCCAAAGTTTTCTTGAAAGCATCTTGCAATACACGCACGATGGCAGGATCCATGCCTTTAGGACCACCGATACCGAATGGCGATTCAGAAATTGTGTCCCATCCACTTTCTTTTACGGTGGGCACGTCCGGAAAGGCTTTGGTGCGTTTGCTACCCAATGTAGACAGCAACCGCAACTTGCCTTCTTTTACCAAAGGAATAATTTCTGACGTGCTGCTCGCCATGCGAATGTGTCCACCAAAGATTGCTTGCAAAATTTCTGCCGCGCCTTTGAAGGGAATAGGGTTGAGTTCAATACCAGCTTTTAGGCTGAAGTCTTCAATCGCCAAGTGGGGCGTTGTGCCTGTTCCTGTATGGCCGTACTCCAATTTACCTGGGTTGGCCTTGGCATAGGCCACCATTTCTTTGAGCGATTTAAATGGTGCATCTAAAGTTGATGCAATGCAAAAGGTATAGCCAGT
>DDYJ01000018.1:7400-7757 GCA_002347905.1 Comamonadaceae bacterium UBA2237
GGCAATTGCGTGATGGTGTAACCGTCTGGCTTGGCACTCATCATGGCCGATGCGCCCAAGATACCACCAGCACCTGGCTTGTTTTCGCATACCACCGACACACCCAAGATGCGACTCGCACTTTCTGCAAAGGCACGTAATACCGCATCGCTAGGCCCTGCTGGCGTCCAAGGCACGATCAAGGTGATGGGTTTATTGGGGAATTTATCTTGTGCCAATGCATTGGCGCTGATCAGCGCAGGCGCCGTCAAACTCGCCATTGCTGCGGCGAGTCCATGCAAGGTTTGTCGACGATTTGCGTTGGGTGATTTTTTGTCCATATTTGTCTCCTTTATTTTTTGCGTGTTAACAACTAAC
>DDYJ01000018.1:7900-14173 GCA_002347905.1 Comamonadaceae bacterium UBA2237
CGCGCGCCATGCGGGCGATGTCTAAGGCTTTACCGCACGAGTTGCGCTTCAAGATAGATGTGATTTCTACGCTCGCTGTACCTTCATCTTTCATGCGGCCCAAGCGCAAACAGCCTTGCAAGCCTAAAGCGATTTCGGTTTGCATATCGGCNNAATTTTTTTTGTATCAACTGATTTGCAGCCAAGGGGCGACCAAACTGTTTACGGTCTAGGGTGTATTGGCGCGAGCGGAACCAACAATCTTCCGCCGCACCCAAAGCACCCCAAGCAATACCGTAGCGTGCGCTGTTTAAACAGGTGAACGGGCCTTTTAAACCTTGCACTTCGGGAAAAGCGTTTTCTTCGGGAATAAACACTGAGTCCATCACGATCTCCCCTGTGATCGATGCGCGCAAGCCTACCTTGCTATGGATCGCAGGAGCGCTCAAGCCCTTCATGCCTTTTTCTAAGATAAATCCGCGTATCGGGCCAACGGTTCCGTTTTCAGTCACTTCTTTGGCCCACACCACAAACACATCTGCTATCGGGCTGTTGGAAATCCACATCTTGCTACCCGTGAGTTCGTAGCCGCCTTTGACCTTTTGCGCACGCGTGGCCATGCTGGCAGGGTCAGATCCATGGTCGGGTTCGGTCAAACCAAAGCAACCAATCCATTCGCCTGTTGCGAGTTTTGGCAAATACTTTTGCCTTTGCCCAACGGTACCAAATTCAAGAATAGGCACCATCACCAAAGACGACTGCACGCTCATCATCGAGCGATAGCCTGAATCGACACGTTCCACTTCGCGGGCAATCAAACCATAGGCAACGTAATTCAAACCTGGGCCGCCGTATTCAGAAGGAATAGTGGGACCGAGTAAACCCAACTCACCCATTTCACGAAAAATCGCTACGTCGGTATGGCTGTTACGAAATGCCTCCGTCACACGTGGCAAGAGTTTGTCTTGGCAATAGGCTTGCGCGGCTTCGCGCACCATGCGCTCATCATCGGTGAGTTGTTGGTCTAGCAAGAAAGGGTCTTGCCAATTGAATGCGGCGTGCGCCATGCGGGGGCTCCTGTTTACAAAATTTTGTCAATGGTAATCGGGTATTGAAGACCTCTAAATAACCAGTGTGTTTTTTAGTGCGAATTCAAATCAGACAGTTTGCGCACGTTTTTGTGCAAGCGCAACAAACCAATCCAAACTAGCTGGATTGGCCATTGCGTCTTNNGGCGATTGTCAATAGTTCTAATTACTTGTGTCGCAAAAAGCCTTTACAAACCTTGATGAATAATTGACCACGGCAGATACGCCAAATGATCTAGGAGACCATTCCATGGAAGTTTCATTCAGCAAAGAGGTGGAGATGCTGCGCATGGGCGCAGGCAAAACCTTTTATGGAGAGGGAATATTGGCCATTACCAAGGCATTGTTGCAGTCTGGTGTGTCCTATGTAGGTGGTTACCAAGGCGCACCGGTATCCCATTTGTTGGATGTGATGGTCCAAGCCAAAGACTACATGCGTGAATTAGGCGTGCATGTAGAGGCTTGCGCCAACGAAGCTTCTGCCGCCGCCATGCTGGGCGCGTCTATCCACTACCCACTGCGAGGCGCTGTCACCTGGAAGTCGATCGTAGGCACGAACGTAGCCGCAGATGCGCTCAGTAACTTGTCCTCTCCTGGTGTCAAAGGCGGAGTTTTGGTAGTGGTGGGCGAAGACTATGGCGAAGGTGCTTCGGTGATCCAAGAGCGCACCCATGCTTATGCATTGAAGTCAGGCATGGTGTTGTTTGACCCAAGGCCAGATTTATCGCGCATGGTGGATTTAGTAGAGCATGCGTTTCGCTTATCAGAAGCATCGAATATGCCCGCACTGATGGAATTGCGCATCCGCGCTTGCCATGTGCGTGGCAGTTTTGTCGCCAAAGACAACCAAGCGCCCGCCATATCGACTCACCACGCGATGCAAGAGCCCGCTAACTTTGACTACAGCCGTTTAGCCCACCCTCCCGTCACCTTCGGTCAAGAAAAACGCAAATACGAAGAGCGCATCCCCGCTGCCCGTGCCTATATTGAAGCCAATCACCTCAATGAATACTTCGAAGGCAAACATACCGATTTGGGCATCATCGTGCAAGGCGGTCTCTACAACACCTTGATTCGCGCACTCCAACAATTTGATCTGGCCGATGCATTTGGCAACACCTCGATTCCCTTGCTTGTGCTCAACGTCACAGCCCCATTGTTGCCGGAACAAATCGCTCAATTTGCTTATAGCAGGCGCGGCGTGCTTGTGATGGAAGAAGGTCAACCCGAATACATCGAACAAGAGATTGCATTGCTTTTGCGGCGTCGCGACATACAAACCCCGCTGCATGGAAAAGAGTGGTTGCCACAAGGCGGCGAATACACGGCCGAGGTCATGGCTCAAGGCCTTTTGCAATTTGTCACACGCTATTTGCCTGAAACCACACATATTACAGACACTCAAAAATGGTTACAGGGCAATGCGGCCCGTAGACAAGACGTGCAAAAAACGCTGCAAGCCAAAGGCCAAACATTGCCAGCGCGACCTCCCAGCTTTTGTATTGGTTGCCCCGAGCGCCCGGTGTTTTCTGCAATTCAACTGGCACAGCAAGATATTGGTGCTGTGCATGTGTCTGCCGATATAGGTTGCCACGCCTTGGGCACCTTCGAGCCATTTTCAACAGGGCACACGATTTTGGGATACGGCATGAGCTTGGCCAGTAGAGCGGGCGTATCACCAGTAACGCAGAGGCGCGTGTTGTCGATCATGGGCGATGGTGGGTTTTGGCATAACGGTTTGTTGACTGGCGTGCAAAGCGCCTTGTTCAACGGTGATGACGCGGTTTTGCTAATTTTTAAAAACGGATACACCTCGGCTACGGGCACGCAGGACATCATTTCTACACCCGACGACGAGGCAAAACTCGCAGCCACTGACAAATGGCAAAGCTTGGCACACACCAACCAAACCATTGAACGGACCTTAGAGGGTTTGGGCGTGCAATGGTTGCGCACAGTACACACGTATGAAGTAGCCAAGGTGCGCGAAACGCTTGTGGAGGCTTTTGAATCAGAGTTCCAAGGATTGAAAGTCATTGTTGCCGAGGGTGAATGCCAACTCGAGCGCCAGCGTCGCATCAAACCCTGGATCGCGAGTTTGTTGCAAAGCGGTAAGCGGGTGGTTCGCGTGAAATATGGAGTAGACGAAGATGTCTGCAACGGCGACCACGCCTGCATACGCTTATCCGGCTGCCCTACTCTCACCTTGAAAGACAACCCCGACCCATTGAAAGTCGATCCCGTAGCAACTGTCATCGATGGATGCGTCGGTTGTGGCTTGTGCGGAGAAAACGCACATGCCGCCACTCTATGCCCCTCGTTTTATCGTGCCGAAGTGGTACAAAACGCCACTGCATGGGAGCGTTTAACCGCCTCGGTCCGCGCACGCATGATGCGTGTATTGCAACCAGCGTAAGAAGCGTATGACGCAAGCTATTTCTATTTTGTTATGCGCCTTGGGCGGTGAAGGTGGCGGCGTTCTTGCTGATTGGTTGGTCGAGGCTGCACGACATAGCGGCTTTGCTGCACAAGCCACTTCCATTCCTGGTGTGGCACAACGCACTGGTGCAACCACGTACTACTTGGAAGTTTTCCCAACACCACTTTCTGATTTGGGTAACCAACGGCCCATTTTTGGTTTGAACCCATTACCAGGCAGATTGGATTTATTGGTGTCGTCTGAACTATTAGAAACAGCCCGACAAATCTCTCTAGGCATGTGCTCCTCTGACCGTACATTGCTCATTAGCGCCAACAACCGCACGCTGACCACCCATGAAAAAATGCAAATGGGCGATGGTCGCATTGACGATGCCGCCTTACTGCAACTACTCCAACAGCACAGTCGCGCCAGCCATGTGCTGGACATGGTGGCCCTGACACGCCAAGCAGGCACCGTTATCAGTGCAGTCATGTTGGGTTGTATTGCCGCCAGTGGTTTGCTGCCTTTGCATCGCAAAGATTTCGAATATGCCGTACACGAAGGAGTACCACAAGAGTCGCTATCTGCCAGTCAAAAAGCTAGCTTGCGTGGGTTTGCTTTGGCATGGGACGCTGTGCATGCGCAGACAGCGCAGTCCAAGTTCGTGAATGCAGTTTTGGCTGACGCAAGAGTCTCTAACGCAGCACCAACCACCACACATAAACCGCTCTCGCCAGAATTGGCATCCTCTTTTCCCTCTGCAATGCACGAAGTGTTGGGTCTTGGCGTAGAACGATTAATGGACTACCAAGGTGCTGCTTATGCATCAATGTATGTTGAGCGCTTACGTTCGGTCTTGGCGAGTGAGCAACGGCACCAAGCTGAAACAAGCTGTGCTGTAACCCAAGAGGCCGCACGATGGTTGGCTTTATGGATGGCATTCGACGACATTGTTCGCGTGGCAGATTTAAAAAGCCGCACAAGCCGCTGGCATCGTGTACGGGCAGAAGTGAAAGCCAAAGCCAACGATGTCCTCAAGGTCTACGACCATTTCAAACCAGGCATCCCTGAGTTCGCAGGCTTATTGCCGCTGTTCATTGCACGAAGGCTTTTGCGTTGGGATCGTCAACGCTCAGCCAAAGGCTTAAGGCCTTTCGCATTGCCTATCAAAATAGGAACACATAGCTTGATTGGCATGTTGCTTCTGAGAGCCTTGGCTTCATTCAAATGGCTTCGTGTGTTTGGGCATCGCTTTGCTGAAGAACAAGCGATGATCGACATTTGGTTAAAAGCCGTAGTTCTTGGTACGCAAGAAGATGTCCAATTAGGATTGGCGCTTGCACGATGTGGGCAACTCATCAAAGGCTACGGAAGCACCAACGACCGCGGCAGAGACAATTTGTTGCATATCTTGCGCCATTTGGCACCTGCCAATATTGCGGGTAGCGATTCAAGCATCTCAAATGGTGCCTCTGCGCAAGCAGCAGCAACACTACAAGAACGCATCCAAGCCATTCATGATGCGCGCACAGCGGCGCTGAAAGACGCTGGTGGTGTTGCACTCGATCAGGCACTTAAAACACACGGTGTACCTGCAAGAGAAATCAAAGCCCAACCTATTCGCTGGATGCCTCGCGCCAAATCACGCTAGACACAGGGAAACACCTGAGGATTCTTGCTTCGAATAAAGGTTACAACCCATAACCAACATTTCCCAACTCTTGTCCATGTGAGGATCCCATGCCCCAAAACTTGACTCGCAAATTTGCAATTGCCGCTTTTGCAACCCTTTCTGCTTTTTCTTTTAGCGTTACACAAGCGCAAGACAAGCCAGTCAATCTCAAACTTGGAAGTTGGGTACCAGCGCAACACGCGCTTAATCCTGCTTTGGTTGCGTGGGGCGAGAGTCTGAAAGCAGCATCTGGTGGAACCATTACTTCAACCCTGTTTCCATCTGAGCAACTGGGTAAAGCGTTTGACCATTACGACATGGCTCGAGATGGGATTTCAGATTTTTCGTATGTCAACCCTGGTTATCAGCCAGGTCGTTTCCCGATTTTTGCTGCGGCTTCCTTGCCTTTCATGGTGAGTAACGCCAAGGCAGGTTCTGCCGCCATCGATGCTTGGTACCGCGCCTATGCGGCCAAAGAAATGAAAGATGTCCATTTCTGCTTCGCCTTTGCGCACGACCCTGGTGCTTTGCATGCTCGCAAAAAGATTGTTTCTCCTGCAGAGATCAAAGGCATGAAGGTGCGTCCCGCTTCAGCGACGATCGGCCAAATGATCACTTTGCTAGGCGGCACCAATGTGCAGGCCTCGGCGCCTGAGTCACGCGACATGTTGGAGCGTGGCGTCGCGGACGCGATTACTTTTCCTTGGGGATCTCTCACGCTTTTTGGCATCGACAAAGTTGTGAAATTCCACATGGACGTACCTTTGTATGTCACTCCCTTCGTCTGGGTGATGAACAACGACAAATACAACGCCTTGTCAGCCAGTCAGAAAAAAGCGGTTGATAGCCATTGCACTAGCGAGTGGGCTGAAAAGGTGGCCAGCGCTTGGGCTGATTTTGAAATTTCTGGGCGCGCCAAACTCACTGCAGATTCAGGTCGCGAAGTTTATAAACTCACACCCGATCAAATAACGGCATGGAAGCAGGCAGTTGCCCCTACTGAGAACCAATGGGCGGCTGACCTCAAGAAGACAGGACAGGACCCAGCACCCGTTATGGCCGCATTCAAGCAATCCTTAACGAAATACAAGTCAGGCATGTGAGACTTGCAT
>DDYJ01000042.1 GCA_002347905.1 Comamonadaceae bacterium UBA2237
TGCACCACAACCAAGACATCCGTTGGATGGGTGGTGTGCGCAAATACATGCCCATTACGTGGATCACCTCTTTGTTGGGTTCGTTGGCTTTGATCGGCACACCCTTCTTCTCTGGCTTCTATTCCAAAGACAGCATCATTGAAGCTGTCGCTGAAAGTACATTGCCTGCAGCAGGGTTTGCGCATTTCGCGGTGTTGGCCGGTGTATTCGTCACTGCCTTCTATTCATTCCGTATGTATTTCTTGGTGTTCCACGGCGCAGAGCGCTATGACCAAAACCCAGATGCACACCACGATGACCACCACGGTCATGACGATGGACACCATGACCAAACGCCGCATGAATCACCTTGGGTAGTAACGGTGCCTTTGTTGTTGTTGGCTATTCCTTCTGTGGTGATCGGCTATTTCACGATTGACACCATGCTGTTTGGCGACTTTTTCAAAGACGCAATTTTTGTGAACGAAGATCAGCACGAGGCCATGCACGAGTTGGGGCATGCCTACCACGGCGCAATTGCGATGGCTCTACATGCCTTTAGTTCTGCGCCTTTCTGGTTGGCTTTGTCTGGAGTGGTCAGTTCGTTCTACATGTACATGATCAACCCCGCCGTTCCAACTGCTATCAAGCGTGCATGCATGCCTATCTACAACTTGTTTGAAAACAAGTACTACATGGACTGGATCAATGAAAACATTTTGGCCCGCGGAGCGCGTGCCTTGGGTACCGGGTTGTGGAAGGGCGCAGACCAGTCTGTGATTGACGGCGGCATTGTTAACGGTTCATGGAAATTGGTCGGGGCAGTCTCTGCGGTTTCTCGACAACTTCAATCGGGATACTTGTACCACTATGCGTTGGCCATGATCGTTGGCGTGTTCTTGCTGATGACCTGGTTCGTCTGGCTCAAATAAGGAGAATAAAAAATGGGTCTATTGAGCCTTGCCATTTGGACGCCGATCGCCTTTGGCATCGTCTTGCTGGCGTTTGGCCGTGACGCGCATGCCCATGTGGTGCGCTGGATTGCATTGATAGGTGCGTTGTTCGGTTTGGCAGTCACTATTCCAATTTATCACAACTTCGAGCTCGGTACATCTGCACTGCAGATGGTGGAATCTAGTTTGTGGATTGCGCGCTTCAATATCTTCTACCGTTTGGGCGTAGATGGTTTGTCGTTATGGTTTGTCATCTTGACCGCTTTCATCACCGTAGTGGTGATCATTGCAGGATGGGAAGTGATTACAGAACGCGTCAATCAATACATGGGCGCATTCCTAATTTTGAGTGGCTTGATGATCGGCGTCTTTTGCGCAGTCGATGGCATGCTGTTCTATGTTTTCTTTGAAGCTACGCTCATTCCGATGTACCTGATCATCGGTATTTGGGGAGGACCTAACAAAATTTACGCGGCATTCAAGTTCTTCCTCTACACATTGTTGGGTTCCTTATTGATGCTGGTCGCATTGATCTACCTCTACACCCAATCTGGTGGCAGTTTTGATTTGGTCGCTTGGTACAAGTTGCCTTTGTCGATGGGCGCACAAACCCTGTTGTTCTTTGCATTTTTCGCGGCCTTTGCCGTCAAAGTCCCTATGTGGCCCGTTCATACTTGGTTGCCCGATGTGCACGTGGAAGCCCCAACTGGCGGTTCTGCCGTCTTGGCTGCCATCATGTTGAAGCTAGGTGCTTATGGTTTCTTGCGTTTTTCTATGCCTATTGCACCGGACGCTGCGCACGAATATGCCTATGTGTTGATCGCCCTCTCTTTGATTGCTGTGGTTTATGTGGGCCTAGTAGCCATGGTGCAAGAAGATATGAAGAAGCTTGTAGCTTATTCATCGGTAGCGCATATGGGCTTTGTCACCTTGGGCTTCTTCATCTTCAATGATTTAGGTGTCTCAGGCGCCTTGGTACAAATGATTGCCCATGGTTTTGTTTCAGGGGCAATGTTCTTATGCATTGGTGTGTTGTACGACCGTGTGCACTCCCGCCAAATCGCAAGTTACGGTGGCGTGGTCAATACCATGCCTAAGTTTGCAGCTTTTGCCATGTTGTTTGCCATGGCCAATTGCGGATTGCCAGGCACTGCTGGTTTTGTGGGTGAGTGGATGGTGATCTTGGGCGCTGTGCAATACCAGTTTGTGATTGGAGCGATTGCCGCTTCAGCGCTCATCTTTGGTGCCGCCTACACCTTGTGGATGGTCAAGCGTGTCTATCTAGGTCCTGTGACCAACGACGATGTCAAAACACTCAGCGATATCAATACGCGCGAATTCTTTATGTTGGCTTTGTTGGCGATTGCAGTTTTGGCCATGGGTCTATATCCAAAACCATTCACCGATGTGATGGATGCCTCCGTGACTGACTTGCTCAAGCATGTTGCAACTTCCAAATTACCGCAATAAAGAGGAATAAAACATGATTGAAAAACTCAATATCGCGGCTCTACTTCCTGAATTGATTCTCTTGGTCATGGCGATGGTGATCGCCATGATTGACTTGTTCGACTCGTCAGTGCGTCGTCACACCACCTATGTCCTGACCTTGATGACCTTGGTTTTGGTCTCCGTTTTGCAAGCCTTTGATGCCAGTGAAGGTGCAACCGTTTACTGCTTCGGCAATATGGTGGTCTCAGACCCCATGGGAAACTGGCTGAAATGTTTTTCTACCCTGTCGGTTATGGTGACCTTGGTCTATGGTCGCCCCTATGCCGCAGACCGCGATATGTTGCGCATGGGCGGTGAGTTATTCACGCTCGGTTTGTTTGCCTTGCTTGGCATGTACGTCATGATTTCAGGCAACAACTTCCTGGTGCTCTATTTGGGTGTTGAGTTGCTCGCGCTCTCGAGTTACGCCCTGGTTGCTTTGCGCCGAGACAATGCCACCGCCAGTGAAGCAGCGATGAAGTACTTCGTGCTCGGTGCCCTGGGTAGTGGCTTTTTGCTCTACGGCATGTCCTTGCTTTACGGTGCTACTGGTTCACTCGACGTCACTACCGTATTCAAGTCCATTACCTCTGGCCATATCAATCACCAAGTCTTGGTGTTGGGTCTCGTGTTCGTGGTGTGCGGTTTAGGGTTCAAATTTGGCGTGGTGCCTTTCCATATGTGGGTGCCTGACGTGTACCAAGGTGCGCCCACAGTAGTCACTTTGTTGATTGGTGGCGCGCATAAGTTGGCAGCCTTTGCAATGACTATGCGCCTTCTGGTGGAAGGTTTGTTGCCTCTGGCCATTGACTGGCAACAAATGTTGATGGTCTTGTCCGTCGCCTCTTTGCTTATTGGTAATTTGGCGGGTATTGCGCAAACAAATATCAAGCGCATGATTGCCTTCTCTACTATTTCACAAATGGGTTTTGTGCTGATTGGTCTTTACTCAGGTGTAGTCAACGGAAACACGGCGGCTGCTGCCAATGCCTACAGCTCCGCCATGTTCTACGTGGTGACGTATGTGCTCACGACTTTGGCAGTATTCGGCATCATCATGTTATTGGCGCGCGAAGGTTTTGAGAGCGAAGAGATCGCTGATTTCGCAGGCTTGAACCAGCGCAGCCCCCTGTATGCAGGGGTGATGGCTTTGTGCATGTTCTCATTGGCTGGTATTCCGCCTATGGTGGGATTTGCCGGTAAGTTGTCTGTACTGCAAGCCTTGGTGGCTTCGGGACAAACAGGGGCTGTAGCACTCGCGGTATACGCCGTCATGATGTCTTTGCTGGCAGCTTTCTACTACTTGCGCGTTGTCAAAGTGATGTACTTTGACGCACCGATCACTGCGAGCACTGTGTCAGCAGGTGCTGATGTACGCACAGTTTTATTGATCAACAGTGGTCTATTGCTGGTTCTCGGCTTATTGCCAGGCGGTCTCATGACGCTGTGTGCACGTGCCATTGTTTCTACTCTCGGCACCTAAGCGTTGCATTGTTCTTATTCGACGCATGAAAGTTCTTGACCTCCATTGCGCCCATCTTCATAGCTTTGAAGGTTGGTTTGCGAGTGAAGATGATTTTCAAAACCAGTTGTCTCGCCAATTGGTTTCTTGCCCTTTGTGTGGTGATACCGCTGTTCATAAGAAACTCAGCGCGCCCCGCTTAAACCTGAGTTCTGCCCGCGGAGAGTC
>DDYJ01000160.1 GCA_002347905.1 Comamonadaceae bacterium UBA2237
GCCCAACAACTGCAAGCCGTTTGGCTAGCATTTGGCGATGCTTTGCAGTTGACCGAAGCCGCTGCGGCAGACCCACAAGCACCATTGCCAGCCGTGCCTGCTTGGGCAGAGCAAATTCGCCAAGTGCGCAACCCCTCTCAAGCGCCAGCCCATCAGACAGAAGTTGCCGCAAACACCGCCGCCGCCCCTGCGACTGGCGTAGCCAGTGACGCCACCCGTAAAGTCAAACCCACGGGCGATAAAGTCTTGATAGACCAGCAGCGGCTTGAGCTCGCGATGCAAGCCGAAGCTTTGTTTAAGCCAGCTGAGACATCTGGTGATGCCTCGCAAGAGGTGCCTCAAGCGGATACCCCAGCAGAGGTGCCCGCTATGGGCGGTCGCAAGATGCAAGAAACCTTGCGTCATTTGCGTGAGGAATGGAAAAAAGTCGACAAACAAGCAGCGCCCAATCCTGCTTTGTGGAAGCGATTTGATGCCGCTTGCAACAAAGCCCACGTGGTGGTCGATGCTTGGCTCAAAGAAGCCCGCGCCCAAACTGCGGCCAACAAAGCCCAGCGTGTGGCCTTGATCGAAGAACTTAAAACTTGGGCCGCAGAACATGCCCAAGGCCCTGATTGGAAAGGCGTTGCCCGCCAGTTGCACCAATTTGCCCAGCGCTGGCGCGAGAGCGGCCACTTGAGCGAAAAAATGTTTGCTGAATTGCAACCCCAGTGGAAAGCCGCAATCCATGCCGCGCACGAACCGTTAGAGCTTGTTCAAAAAGCCAGTTTGGAGAGACGCAACGCCCTGATTGCCGAGGCGCAAGTGCTTGGCGCTGCCCCGACCTTGCGAATCGATGCTGTCAAAGCGTTGCAGCAACGTTGGCAAGAAGAAGCGCATACCGTTTTACTAGACCGTCGCCTCGAGCAAAAACTCTGGGACGCTTTTCGCCAACCCATCGACGAAGCCTTTGCCCGTAAATCGACGGTGCGTGAACAAGCGCAAGCAGCGCTCACGCCTGTCGACAAAGCGGTGATCGAAGCCTCTAAAGCGGTGGAATCTGCTGTCGCAAAGGGTGACGCCACTGCCATTCGCACTGCCATGCAACAGTTGGAGAAAGCAAGCCGTGGCGAGTTGCCTACCGCCGCGCCAAGTCTTGCACCGGCAAACGAAGCAAATGAGCCCTCTGCACAAACGACGCAAGCAGGCCCAGAGTCCTCAGAGGCAACTACTGCGGTGGCGTCTTCAGAGTCAACTGAAACGGGCGCAGATGTGAGTGCAGATGTGAGTTCAGATACCACTCCACCGCCACCTGCTCCTAAAGCTCCTCCCAAGCCTGTCGTGGCCGTGCGCGGTGATGACCGTCCTGGTCAAAAAAGACCGGAGTTGCCATTACAAGGTGGTCGCGGACGCGATGGCAAACCTGGCGCTAAAGGTGGTGCAATCGGCGGTAAGGGGGGCGGCAAATTTGGCGACAAAACTGGTAGCTGGCGTGACCGTGAAGATGCAGCACCACGCGGTCCGCGTTTAGGCGACGCCGCTTTCCGTGCCCAACGGTTCGCGTTAGAAAACGCCCAAGACGCATTGCGTCGCTTGGCCGCGCAAGCACATGGCGAAGTGTTGACCCAACTCTTGCATGCTTGGGAAAAGCGTGACCCAGAGCAAATGCCTACTGCACAAGCGATAGGGTCAAAACTCAATGCCGCTCAGCGCACGCAATGGGCGCAGTCTCTTGGTAGAGAGCCCTCTGGTGACGCAAGCCAAGCCCTCTTGCGTATGGAAATGGCAGCAGATTTGCCCACGCCTGCTGCGCACTTGGATGCACGTCGCGCCCTGCAATTGCAGTTGCTCACACGCCGTAACGACCCATCGCCTCAGTTGACATGGGCTGCAGATGCCGCGCAGGTTTTATCTAGTGCGTATGACGAAGCAAATGGCAGACGTTTGCAGTCCGCTTTGAAAGTGTTGCTTAAGCGGTAAATTTACTCAAGCGTTCAACGCATGCCGTTGAAATTGCTGGGGCTCTNNGTTGCAAGGGCTTCCCAATCACTCAGCACCATTCGGCTCAATCCAGTTCCGAGATCGTGCGTAGCAGGGCGGTGGGTATGCCCGTGTATTAGCAACGTGCAGCCGTTTTCCTGTAACCACAGACGTGCAGTGTCTGCGTCAACATCTGCATAGGTGGTTTGAGTTTGTTGACGCGCCTTGCTTTGGGCTCGCAAGTCTTTGGCAATTTGCTGGCGCTCTGCCAAAGGTTTGCCTAAAAACGCATCTTGCCATTCGCTGGCGCGCACTTGCTGGCGAAATGCCATGTAATCGGTGTCGTCAATACACAAGGCATCGCCGTGGCTGAGCAAAATTTTTTGCCCCTCAAGCTCTAAAACTGCTGGGTCAGCCAAGCCTTGGACGCCAGTGGACTGCAACCATCGCTCGCCAACCAAAAAATCCCGATTGCCACACATGAAAAACACAGGTAAACGCTTGCTAGTGGTGCGCAAGACATTCATGCATTGCAAATGAAAAATGTCATGGGTATCGTCCCCAATCCACACCTCAAACAAATCACCCAATATAAATAGGGCGTCTGCGGGGGTGGTGTTTAAGTGGTGGGACCACGCATTGAAAGTAGCGGCCTCGCTGGCGTCTAAATGCACGTCGGACAAAAAGTCCACCATGCGCCAATTCGATGGCGCAATCATTTAGAGGGCGATAGCCTTTTCGATGATGACGTCTTCTTTGGGCACGTCGTCATGAAAACCTTTGCGGCCTGTTTTGACTTGGGCGATTTTGTCGACTACATCGTTGCCTTCAACGACTTTGCCAAAAACCGCATAGCCCCAGCCTTGGCGCGAAGGCGCGGTGTGGTTCAAGAAATCGTTATCCGCCACATTGATAAAAAATTGTGACGATGCAGAGTGCGGCTCAGAAGTACGTGCCATGGCCACGGTGTAGTGGTTGTTCTTTAAACCATTGTTGGCTTCGTTTTCGATAGGTTCATCCGACGCCTTCTCAGTCATACCGACTTCAAAGCCTCCACCTTGCACCATAAAACCAGGAATCACGCGGTGAAAAATGGTTTTGTCGTAGTGGCCTTTGTTCACATAATTCAAAAAGTTTTGTGTGGTGTTAGGGGCCTTGTCTGCATCGAGTTCTAGCGTGATCACGCCTTGGTCCAAGATATGCAGTTCGACGCGGGGATTGCTCATGGGGATTCCTTTTGAAAATTAATTAAGGCAACACAGTGGCCGATTTGATGACGACTTGCGTGCGGGGCACATCTGTCGGAAAAGGTCCACCAAAGCTGGTGGGTATGGCGCGAATGCGGTTGACCACATCCATGCCCGAGACAACTTTGCCAAACACGGTATAGCCAGGTTGCTGGGGGTTGGGATCCAAGAAGCCGTTGTCCACCACATTGATAAAAAATTGTGAAGTAGCAGAGTGGGGCGCATTGGTGCGGGCCATGGCTAGGGTGCCTACGGTGTTGCGTGGCCCCCCTTTGCTCAATGCTTCCAGACCTTCGTGCACCACAGGTGCGCGGGTTGGGCGCTCGATATAACGCGCATCGTAACCGCCACCTTGGATCATGAAGTTGGCGATCACACGGTGAAAAATCGTGCCGTCATAGTGCTTATCACGCACATATTGCAAAAAGTTTTCCACCGTCTTGGGGGCTTTATCGGGATATAACTCGGCAACAAAGTCGCCCATATTGGTGACGAATTTCACTTGTGGCGCACTAGCAGTTTTGGAAGAGTCTTGTGCCTGCGTAGTCTGTATGCTGAGCAAGCCGAGGCCTAGAGCAAAAGCACACAGCAGTCGGCGCGAAGATTTCATAGTTAATTTCATGTGGTTACAACTTTAAAAATTGACATAGCCTAACGGCACATAACTGCCGTAAGCATCTCTTGTCGGTGCTTCTTTGCCAGGACTTTTTACCCCGTTAGTGATGGCTTCAAGTGAAGGCTGGATGAGATCAATTTTGCGAGATATGCCGCGTTGCGTTGGGTTGATTTGCATCGAACGTATGTAGGAATACTTCGCCAACTGCGCCAACACATCACCCATATTCTCATGCGCATCTGCATAATTTGGATTCGCACGCAAAGCAGCATCTAGCGCTTCTTTGGCAACGCTAAATTGACCTTTAGCGGCGTACAACACGGCTAAGTTGTTGAATGGCTCT
Organism: Comamonadaceae bacterium UBA2237; assembly: GCA_002347905.1. Classification (GTDB taxonomy): domain Bacteria; phylum Pseudomonadota; class Gammaproteobacteria; order Burkholderiales; family Burkholderiaceae_C; genus Limnohabitans. The sequence continues at coordinate 4,166 of DDYJ01000160.1, forward strand.
GCAATTTCTGGGTAGTCTTGCGTCAGACTCAAATACATATCGAGCGCGACTTGTTTGTCGCCCGTGCGGTCGGTGATCCATGCTTTCCAAAAGCGCATTTGCGGATCACGTGGATTGACAGCCATATACCTGTCAACCAAAGTCTCTGCCCGCGCAAATTTTTCTTGGCGCAACAATTTTTTAACCTGGTCGTGCGGATCACTTTGTACTGTGGGCAAAATATTTTGTCCAGGCGTCCAATCATCTGCCACATTGTTTTGTGCGTGCGACGCGGTTGTTAGAAAAAAAGCTGCTAAGCCAAATGCTAAATATGAAAGCCGCATAGTGAGTGATCGCTTCCAATGCATCAGGTGAAATAGGGAGGTAGGGTTTGTCATCTGCTTTGTATACTCATGGCATTGTAAAACAGGGGTTATGCGTAACCCCTTCATCATTTATCCGCTTTCGCCAAGACTGACCGACTGCTGCAGTCCCTAAACTTTTATCCATGACGCTTCGCATTCACAACACGCTCACGCGTGCGCTGGAACCTTTTTCTCCGCTAGAAACCGGCCACGTGCGTATGTATGTCTGCGGCATGACAGTCTACGATTTATGCCACTTAGGCCATGCACGTTCTATGGTGGCATTCGATGTTGTACAACGTTGGTTCAAAGCCAGTGGTTTGCGTGTGACCTATGTGCGTAATGTGACCGATATTGACGACAAAATCATCAAACGCGCAATAGAAAACGGTGAAACCATCCGTGCGCTGACAGATCGTATGGTCGAAGCACTGCACCAAGATGCTGATGCTTTGGGAATTGAGCGTCCCACTTTAGAGCCCCGCGCCATGGACTATGTGCCACAAATGCTCTCCATGATCAACACCCTGCAAAACAAAGGTTTGGCCTATCAAGCGAGCAATGGCGATGTGAACTTCGCCGTGCGTAAGTTCCCAGGTTATGGCCAACTCTCTGGTAAATCATTGGACCAATTGCAAGCAGGCGAGCGTGTTGCCGTAGACGACGGCAAACAAGACCCGCTTGACTTTGTGTTGTGGAAGTCTGCCAAACCATCTGAGCCCGATGACGCCAAGTGGCCAAGCGACTATGGTGCTGGCCGCCCCGGTTGGCATATCGAATGC